>JBGTNO010000050.1:0-7534 GCA_041743065.1 Chthoniobacterales bacterium | reverse complement strand
CAGGACCCCACCGCCAGCGCCGTCATCAGCGACCTGGCGGAAGCGGCCATCGCCTTGAAAACACCGCGCGCCAGCTACGGCTTCACCCCGCACGACCTCTACGGCGACTGCAAGGCGACGGACGACATCGTGATGCAGTATTATTTGCGGCTGTCGGTGGTCGATAGACCGGGGGTGCTGGCCAAAGTGGCGGGCGTGCTTGGCGAACATGGCGTCGGCATTTCGTCCGTCATTCAGCCCGAATCCGAAGAAGGCGAGTTCGCGCCGCTCGTGCTCATGATCCACGACGCCGCCTTCGGCAAAGTGCGCGGCGCCATCGCCGCCATCGCCGCGCTCGATTGCGTGGGCCGTCCGCCGCGCATGATTCCCGTGGAGGCCCTCGAATCATGACCCCATTTCCGCACGATCGCGGCGTCATCGCCCGCTATCGCGAATACCTACCCGTCAGCGACCAGACCCCCGTCATTTCGCTGAATGAAGGCTCCACCCCGCTGATTCACTCGCCGCGATTGAGCGAACTCGTCGGCCAGGATTGCCGCGTCTTTATTAAGTATGAGGGCCTGAACCCCAGCGGCTCCTTCAAGGATCGCGGCATGACCATGGCCGTCTCGAAAGCCGCCGAAGAAGGCGCCCAGGCCATCATTTGCGCCTCCACCGGCAACACCTCCGCCGCCGCCGCCGCCTACGCCGCCCGCGGTGGGATGAAATGCCTCGTCCTGCTCCCCGTCGGCAAGATCGCCATGGGCAAACTCGTGCAGGCCTTCATGTATGGCGCGCGCGTCGTCGCCATTCGCGGCAATTTCGACGACGCCCTCCGCCTCGTCCGCGAGATCGGCGAGACCGAGCCCGTTTCCATCGTCAACTCCATCAACCCCTACCGCATCGAAGGCCAGAAGACCGCCTCGTTTGAGATCATCGAGGAGCTCGGCGAGGCCCCGCACCTCCACGTCCTCCCCGTCGGAAACGCCGGCAACATCACCGCCTATTGGCAGGGCTACCGCGAGTTCCACCGAGCCGGGAAATCGACCCGCCTGCCGCGCATGCTCGGCTTCCAGGCCGCGGGTTCCGCTCCCATTTTTCACCGCCGGATCGTCGAGCATCCCGAGACCGTCGCCAGCGCCATCCGCATCGGCAATCCCGCCAGCTGGGAACGCGCCAACACCGCCCTCACCGACTCCGGCGGCGCCATCGACATCGTCACCGACCGCGAGATCCTCGCTGCCCAGCAGTGGCTCGCCAGCCGCGAAGGCATCTTCGTCGAGCCCGCCAGCGCCGCCTCCATCGCCGGCCTCATGAAATGCGTCAGCGAAGAGCGCTGCGCCCGCTGCCCCCTCCCCGCCATCGAGCCCGGCAGCACCATCGTCTGCACCGTGACCGGCCACGGCCTGAAAGACCCCGACATCGCCCGCGACCAGTGCGGCAGCATCGTCCCCGTCGAGGCAAACAAAGCCGCCATCATGTCCGAAGCAGGCGGCCTATGAGCTCCGATCCCACGTCCCGCTCGGCCTCCCCCGTGGCACAAGCGTCCCGCTTGTCATCCTACCAAAGGCGAAGCCTCCATCTAAACGCGTGAGCATCCTCGTCCAGAAATACGGCGGCACCTCCGTCGGCACCCCCGAGCGCATCAAGCACGTCGCCCGCCGCGTCGTCGAGACCGTCGAACAGGGCCACCAGGTTGTCGTCGTCGTCTCCGCCATGTCCGGCGTCACCGATAACCTCATCCGCCTCGCCCGCGCGATCACCTCCACCCCCCGCGAGCGCGAGATGGACGTCCTCCTCGCCACCGGCGAGCAGACCACCATCGCCCTCCTCGCCATGGCCATCCACGCCCTTGGCCACCAGGCCGCCTCCCTCACCGGCGCCCAGGCCGGTATTATCACCGACGCCATCCACACCAGGGCCAAAATTTCCAAACTCACCCCCGAGCGCATCCACCAGATGCTCGATGCGGGCAACGTCGTTATCGTCGCCGGGTTCCAGGGCCAGACCCTCGAAGGCCAGATCACCACCCTCGGCCGTGGCGGCTCCGACCTCACCGCCATGGCCCTCGCCGCCGCCGTGAAGGCCGACCTTTGCCAGATTTTCACCGACGTCGATGGCGTCTATACCTGCGATCCCCGTGTCGTGCCGGATGCCTGCAAGATCGACGAGATTTCCTACGACGAGATGCTGGAAATGGCCAGCAGCGGCTCCAAAGTCATGCAGTCCCGCTCCGTCGAGTTCGCCAAAAAATTCGGCGTCCCCTTCGAAGTCCGCAGCAGCTTCACCCAGAACACCGGCACCCTAGTGAAAGAAGAAACCATGAGCATGGAAAGCGTCGTCATCCGCGGCCTCAGCCTCGAGCGCGAGCAGGCCAAAGTCACCATCACCAACGTGCCCGACCGCCCTGGCGTCGCCGCCCGCATCTTCAACACCATCGCCGACGCCGATCTCACCATCGACATGATTGTGCAGAACGTCTCCGTCAGCGGCGCGACCGACATTTCCTTCACCCTGAACCGCGCCGAGCTGCCCAGAGCCGAAGCGGCGCTCCAGCCTGTCATGACTGAGATGGGGGAAAACAGCCGCCTCCTCGCGCTGGATGGCATCGGCAAGCTCAGCGTTGTCGGCATCGGCATGCGGAGTCATTCCGGCGTTGCCGCCAAACTGTTTGAGATTTTGAGCCAGGGTGGAGTGAACATCCAGATGATCTCCACCTCCGAGATCAAGATCGCCGTCATCGTCGAAGAAGCCCGCCTCGACGAAGCCGCGAGGATCGTGCATCAGGGATTCGGGCTGGAGAAATAGCTGGCGCCTGGGGACAGACAGGGAAGCTCAGCTTCACGATGAGGGCATGGGGGCATTCCCAAGTGCAACTTGGGAACGAGCGCCGTGCAACGAGCGCCGTGCAACTTGGGAATGAGCGCCGTGCAACTTGGGAATGAGCGCCGTGCAACTTGGGAACGAGCGCCGTGCAACTTGGGAACGAGCGCCGTCTCCCCGTCTCCCCGTCTCCCTTCCCCCTCGCTCCCAAGTTGCACTTGGGAGCGCGCCCCATCCCCGAAGCTGCGCTTCGCCCTACCGCCACGCATCGCACCGCAGCAGCGGCAGCGCGCCCGCACACCACTCGTGCGCCGAGCTGTAGCGCCAATGCTCCGGCGCCGCCACCAGGCCGCGCTTCACCGGATTATTCCCGATATATTCCAGCTTTTGCAGCATCATTGCGTCACTCGTCACCGCCTGCGGATGAAAGCCCTCCTGCCAGACTTGAAACTCCGAATCGGTCTTGTGCCCCGCTTTCCCCTGTCGCAGCAGACGCTGGAGCCATTCGCATTTCTCGTCTTCCAACCGCTCGATCAACCGCCGTGCCGTGTGTCGCTTGAAGTCCGCCATCACCCGCGGCAGCACCGGCGCATCCACCACCGCGTGGATATGATTATCCAGCACGACCCAGCCATAGACCTTCAACCCCTTATGCTGGCGGCAATACTCCAGCGCATCCGTCACGATGCGGCAGCGAGGTTCGGTCGTAAAAACGGGAAGCCAGTTCACGATCGTCGAAGTGACGAAATGAGGAGCGCCAGTTTCCAGCACCCGGTAGCGGCTTCGCATGTTGGTGAGGATGGGTGAAGCCAAGCTTCACAAGCAAGGGCATTCCCAAGTGCAACTTGGGAATGAGCAAACTTTCTCGTCATGCACCCCTTGGGAATGAGCACAAACCATGGGGGAGGTGCAGCCCGGCTTGGGCGGGAAGTGCAGCCTCGATTCCCTCGCTCCCAAGTCTCTCGCTCCCAAGTTCCCTCTCCCTCGCTCCCAAGTTCCCTCTCCCTCGCTCCCAAGTTCCCTCTCTCTCGCTCCCAAGTTGCACTTGGGAGCGCCACCCCTCGTGAAGCTTGGCTTCACCCCGCCGATGCCACGGGAACATATCGACCGCCATGAGCCAACCGTCTGGCGGCGCATCATGATTGCTCCGCCCAGCAAAATGGGCGGAGAACAACCCGCACTGACCCAGCGAAGGGACGGCACTTATCCCTTCAATCGCGCACTGACGTGGCGGCGGAAGGCGGCCAGGGTCTCGGGGCTGACATGGTGCTCGATGCCCTCGGCGTCGAGAATGGCGACGTTCTCGGGGATGCCGAGCGATTCGAGGAAGGCGACGACGACCTCGTGGCGGCGGCTTGATTCCTCGGCCAGGCTGCGGCCGGTGTCGGTGAGGAAGATGGAACGGTAGGGCTGGGTATTGACGAACCCCTCCCGCTGCAGCCGCTGGATGGTGCGCCCCACCGTGACGTGGGTCACGCCCAGCCGCTGCGCCAGATCGGTCACGCGCGCCTCGCCGGTCTCGGCGATCAATTTCGCGATCAGTTCCACGTAGTCCTGCGCTTTCTCCTGCTGATGTTCCTCCCGGGTCCGCCGATGAGCCGCCCCCTCCACGGGAGGGCGGCGACGGCGAGTCGATCTGCTGGAGGCCATCTTCGGCATGCACCCCAGCAAAGCGTCGAAAATGCAATTTGACAACCCGATAACCAAAATGTAGCTAGTGCTTCACTCTTTAGTCACAGCAACATTTTTCGGTTTATCCATGCACTATATTCGCTCTCTCCGCCGGCTGGGTCTCATCCTTTTGGCGCTTCTGGTCACCGCCGGTTGTCAGGCTCGGAAAAAGTCGGGCGATGAGCGCAAGCGGATCGTGACGACATTCACCATCATTCAGGACATGGCGCAGAATGTGGCCGGCGAGGTGGCGGTGGTGGAATCGATCACGAAGCCCGGCGCGGAAATTCACGAGTATGAGGCGACTCCGCTGGATATCGTGAAGGCGCAATCGGCCGATCTGGTGCTGTGGAACGGGATGGGACTGGAGCGCTGGTTCGAAAAATTCTTCGCTAATCTGCGGGACGTGCCGAGCGCGGTGTTGAGCGAGGGGATCGAGCCGATGAGCATTTCGGAGGGCCCCTACGACGGCAAGGCAAACCCGCACAGCTGGATGTCGCCGAAAAATGCGCTGATCTACGTGGAAAACATCCGCCGGGCGCTGGTCAAAATCGATCCCACCCATGAGGGCGTTTACAACGCGAACGCCGCCGCCTACAGCGAGAAGCTGCGGGCGATCGACGAGCCGATCCGGCAAAAGCTGGAGGAAATCCCCGAGGCGCAGCGCTGGCTGGTCAGCAGTGAAGGGGCCTTTACCTACTTGATCCGGGACTACGGGATGAAGCAGCTCTATCTCTGGCCGGTGAACGCCGATGCCGAAGGCACGCCCCAGCAGGTGCGCCAGGTGGTCGATGTGGTCCGGAAGAATAAGATCCCGGTCATTTTCAGCGAGAGCACGATCAGCGCCAAACCGGCGCGGCAGGTGGCGCGCGAAACCGGCGCGCGCTACGGCGGAGTGCTCTATGTCGATTCGCTGACCGGGCCGGAGGGGCCGGCGCCGACGTATCTGGAGCTGTTGCAATATAACGCGCGCACCATCGTCAGCGGGTTTTTCGGGCTCTAGGCGCTCGGCCCTTTCTCAAGCTATGACCTCCGCCGCCGCTCGCGTTCCCCCTGCCCCTGATCTCCGCGTCGAGGGGGTGACGGTGACCTACAATAACGGCCACGTGGCGGTGCGGGACGCCAGCTTCGCGCTGGAGCCGGGGGTCATCTGCGCGCTGGTGGGCATCAACGGCAGCGGAAAATCGACGCTTTTCAAAACAATCATGGGTTTCCTGACTCCGGCCAAGGGACAGGTGCGCGTGGGCGGGGAGCCGATCCGGCATGCGCAAAAAAAGAATCTGGTCGCCTACGTGCCGCAGGCGGAGGAGGTGGACTGGTCGTTTCCGGTGAGCGTGCTGGAGGTGGTAATGATGGGGCGCTACGGCTACATGAATTTCCTGCGGATGGCGCGGGCGGAGGACAAACGGCTGGCGGAGGAGAGCCTGCGGCGGGTGCAGATGTGGGATTTCCGCGACCGGCAGATCGGCGAACTGTCGGGGGGGCAAAAGAAACGCGTTTTCCTGGCGCGGGCGCTGGCGCAGCAAGGGCGGATCGTGCTGCTGGATGAGCCGTTCACCGGCGTGGACGTGAAGACGGAAGCGGCCATCATCCAACTCCTGCGCGAGCTGCGCGACTCGGGCCACATCATCCTCGTCTCGACCCACGATCTCGGATCGGTGCCGGAGTTTTGCGACCAGGCGGTCATCATCAACCGGACGGTGCTGGCTTTCGGCGCGGTCGAGGATGTCTTCACGGTCGATAATCTGACGCTCGCTTTCGGCGGAGCGCTGCGGAATTTCCGGTTCGCCCAGTCCACCGTGCAGGATCACGACGGGCGGAGCGTGACGGTTTACAGCGACGACGAACGCCCGCTCATCTTCGGCAAGGGCGGCCATCTCGAGTTCAGCGAACGGGCGCGGCATGAGGCGCTGATGCGGCAGCGGGCGGAGGCGGAGGACGAGAAATGATGGAGCACCTTCTCGTGCCCTTCCACTACGACTACATGTGGAAGGCGATGTGGGTGAGCGCCTTGATCGGCGGGGTCTGCGCGCTGCTCTCGTGTTTCGTCACGCTGAAAGGCTGGTCGCTGATGGGCGACGCGCTCTCGCATGCGGTGGTGCCGGGGGTGACGCTGGCTTACCTGGTGGGCGCTCCGTTTGTGGTGGGCGCGTTCGCTTCCGGGCTGCTGGCGGCGGTGGGGATGGGCTTCATCAAGTCCCGAACAAGTCTTCGCGAGGATGCGGTGATCGGGATCGTCTTCACCTCGTTCTTTGCGGCGGGGCTGCTCCTGATTTCCCTCTTCCCGGCGGGGATCAGCCTGCGGACAATCGTTTTCGGAAACATCCTCGGCATTTCGAATCCCGATGTCTGGCAAGTGGCCGGGATCTCGGCTTTCACGCTGCTCGTGCTGGGCCTGAAATGGAGGGATCTCGTTCTCTACTGCTTCGACCCGAATCAGGCGCGGACGCTCGGCTTGAATGTGATGCTCCTGCATTACACGCTGCTGACCCTTTTCGCCGCGACGGCGGTGGCGGCGCTGCAGACGGTCGGCGCGGTGCTGGTGGTGGCGACGCTGGTGACGCCGGGCGCGACAGCTTATCTGCTGACGGATCGGTTCAGCCGGATGCTCGGAATCGCCGGCGGGATGGGCGTGGGGACCAGTTTTGGGGGGGCGTATCTGAGTTACTTCCTGAATGGCTCGACCGGCGGCTGCATCGTGGTGCTCCAGACGCTGTTTTTCCTGGTCGCGTTCGTCTTCGCGCCACGCCACGGCATGCTGGCCAGCCGGGCGAAGCGCCGCGCGGCCCTGCGGGAGGTGGCGGCATGAACTGGCTGACGCCTTTCCAATACGATTTCATGCTCAGCGCCTTCGCCATCGGAGCGCTGGTGGGCACGGTCTGCGCCTTATTGTCCTGCTTCCTCGTGTTGAAAGGCTGGTCGCTGATGGGAGACGCTATCTCGCACGCCGTGCTGCCGGGCATCGTGCTGGCGTACATCGTCGGCCTGCCGCTGGCGGCCGGCGCGTTCTTCGCCGGCCTCGTCTGCGCCGGCTCGACCGGGTGGATCAAGAACCACTCCC
>JBGTNO010000049.1:0-4682 GCA_041743065.1 Chthoniobacterales bacterium | reverse complement strand
GCTCACGGATTACGCGCCGCGCACGGTGCTGGTGCTGGGGGATTTCGTGCATCGGGCGGTGGCGCTGGCGGGGATCCGGCGGGAGATCCGCCGGTTCCTGGAGATGGTGGAAGCGCGGTCGCGGCTGGGGTTGATCGCCGGCAATCACGATGCCGGTCTGCGCGCGGTGCTGGACCGGTGCGGGAGCGCGGTCGAGCTGTCGGACGCGGTGATCTGCGGCGAGTACCAGCTGATGCACGGGCACGAGAATCCGCCCGGCGAAGAGAGGGTGGTGATGGGGCACGAGCATCCCGTCATCACGCTGGCGGACGGGGCGGGCGGGCGGTTGAAGTGCCCCTGTTTTCTGGTGGGCGAGCGGACGATCGTGCTGCCCGCGATTTCACGCTGGGCCGCCGGGAGCGATGTCCGGCAGGGCCGGTATCTTTCGGCGCGGGCGCGGGGGGAGACGTTTGCTCGGGCGATCGCGATTCTGGGCGGGCGGCTGTTGCCGGTTTCGCTGTGAGGGCGGAATTGGATGGGAGGGCTGGCGCGGATAGACCGATTCCGCCCGTAGCGCGAGCTTCCAGCTTGCCGTCCAAACCCCGGAGCCGCCGGCTCTGAATTTGTGGAATGACGGCAAGCTGGAAGCCAGTTGTGTTCGGCGGGCGAAGCTTCCCCGTCCCCCGGTTGCACTTTGGGACGCCATCTTTCCCGAAGCTGAGCTTCTGGTCCCCCTCTCCGGGCGCGCGCAGGCGGGCGCTCCCAAGTGCAACTTGGGAGCGAGGGGAAGGAAACTTGGGAGCGAGGGGAAGGAAAAATGAGGCCTGCCGCCGACTGTTCATACGCGCGCCGCACTTTGCTGTTTACGCGTTCGGGCTGCCGTGTCATACAAACCCTCCCTTTTTCCGAATCGCTGAACGCCCCGGTATGGATAGCCTGATCTCCGCTCAAGACCTGCAGATAGAACGCAAACACTTCTTCCTGGAGTTGCGCGAGAATGAACGCGGGCGTTTCCTGCGCATCGTCGAGGAAGCCCACGGACGCCGCAATACCATCATCATTCCCAGCACGGGTTTCGACGACTTCGAGGACGCGCTGGACGCCGTCCTGAGCGAGGCACCCGACACCGAGCCGGGATCGTCCACGCCCGGCGCCGCCGCTTGAGGCCGCGCGCTCCCGAATTTTTCTTAAATCATGGCAACCACGACCAAAAAAACATCCACGAAAAAATCTTCCCCGAAGGCTCCGGCCGGGAAAACGAAATACGTTTACACTTGGGGAAACGGCAAGGCCGACGGCCACGGGAAAATGAAGCCGCTGCTGGGCGGCAAGGGGGCGAACCTGGCGGAGATGACGCGGATCGGGCTGCCGGTGCCGGCTGGGTTCACGATCACGACGGAGGTCTGCACCTATTTCTACGATCACGGGCGGACGTATCCCAAGAGTCTGCAGGCCGAGATCGAGGCGGGCGTGCGGAACATGGAAAAGATCATGGGCAACAAGTTCGGCGATCCAAAGGGCTTTCCGCTGCTGGTGGCGGTGCGCTCGGGCGCACGGGACTCGATGCCGGGGATGATGGACACGATTCTGAATCTGGGTCTGAACGATCAGTCGGTGCGGGCGCTGGAAAAGGCGACGGGCAACGCGCGTTTTGCCTATGACTGCTATCGCCGCTTCATCCAGATGTATGGCGACGTGGTGCTGGGTGTGCAGAAGCGGCCCGAGGAGGATCACGAGCCGTTCGAGGAGCTGATCGAGCACACCAAGGCGGAGCTTTACGGCAAGCAGATCGTGGACAGCGAAATGGATGTGGAGGGGATCAAAACGCTGATCTCTCGCTTCAAGAAACTGGTCAAGGATCGGACGGGGCACGATTTCCCGGAGAGTCCGTGGGAGCAGTTGGACGGCGCGGTCGGCGCGGTGTTTGGCTCCTGGATGAACGATCGGGCGATCGTTTATCGCCGCAAATACAACCTCCCCGCCCAGTGGGGCACGGCGGTGAATGTGCAGGCGATGGTTTTCGGCAACACCGGCGAGAAGTCGGGCTCCGGGGTGGCGTTCACGCGTAATCCGGCCAATGGCGTGAAGGAATTCTACGGCGAATATTTGATCAACGCGCAGGGCGAAGACGTGGTCGCGGGCGTGCGCACGCCGGACCCGGTGAAGGATCTCAGGAAGGTGATGCCGGCGGCCTACCAGGAGCTGGACCGCATCCGCGAGACGCTGGAGAGCCACTTCAAGGATGTGCAGGACTTCGAGTTCACCATTCAGGAAGGCACCGTTTACATGCTGCAGACGCGGAACGGCAAGCGGACCGCGATGGCGGCGCTGAAGTTCTCGGTCGATATGGAAAAAGAGGGCCTGATTGATTGGAAGGGCGCGTTGCGATTGAACCCGGCGGACCAGCTGGAGCAGTTGCTCGCTCCGGTGTTCGATCTGGAGGAGGTGGCGGGTGCGACCGTGCTGGCGACCGGACTACCCGCAGGGCCGGGTGCGGCGACGGGCAAGATTTACCTGAACGCCGATCGCGCGGAAGCGGCGGCCAACAAGGGCGAAAAAGTGCTCCTGGTGCGCGTGGAGACGTCTCCGGAGGATTTGCGCGGCATGATCGCGGCGGTCGGCATTTTAACGGCTCGCGGCGGGGTGTCGTCGCACGCGGCGCTGGTGGCCCGGCAGATGGGCAAAGTCTGCGTCTGCGGCGCTTCGGGTGTGGAGGTGGATTACACCAAGAAGACGGTCAAGGCGGGTGGCAAGACTTTCAAGGAAGGCGACTACCTTTCCATCGACGGCACGATTGGCGCGGTTTACGGCGGCGAAATCAAGACGGCGCCCTCCGAGATCATTCAGGGCCTCATCTATAACGACGCGGCGGCCCGGAAGAGCGCCAAGTTCAAGATGTTCAACCAGCTCATGAAGTGGTGCTCCGAAGCCACCAGGATGAGCGTTCGGACCAATGCCGACACGCCGGAGCAGGTGGAGAACGCGGTCGCTTTCGGAGCGCAGGGCATCGGACTGACCCGGACAGAGCATATGTTCTTCGAGGGCGATCGGATTGACGCGATGCGCGAAATGATTCTGGCCACTTCGGTGGAGGATCGCAAAACCGCGCTGGCCAAGCTCCTGCCGTATCAGCGCGAGGATTTCTTCGGCATCTTCAAGGCGCTGAGGGGCCTGCCCGCGACCATCCGCCTGCTCGATCCTCCGCTGCATGAATTTCTGCCGCACACCAAGGAGCAGCAGGCCGATTTGGCCAAAAAGCTGGGCATGAAAGCTTCGGCGATCAAATCGCGCGTGGATGAACTGCACGAGTTCAATCCGATGCTGGGCCACCGCGGCTGCCGCCTCGCCATTTCCTATCCGGAGATTGCCGAGATGCAGGCGCGCGCCATTTTCGAAGCGGCGGCGGATTGCGTGAAGAAAAAGATCGCGGTCACACCGGAGGTGATGGTGCCGCTGGTCGGCTACGCCAAGGAACTGGAGATCCAGTCGGAGATCATCCACCGCGTCGCCGCCGAGGTGATGAAGGAAAAGGGCGTCAAGTTCGAGTATCTCGTCGGAACGATGATCGAGGTGCCGCGGGGGGCGCTCACCGCCGACCAGATCGCCAAGACGGCGCAGTTCTTCAGCTTCGGCACGAACGATCTCACCCAGACCGCGCTCGGCATCAGCCGGGACGACATGGGGTCGTTTCTGAACTCGTATCAGGAGAACGAAGTCTTCGCGAAGAATCCTTTCGCCAGCCTCGATACGACCGGCGTCGGGCAGCTCATGGAAATCGCGGTCGAGAAAGGCCGGAAGGCGCGGCCCGGCATCAAGCTGGGCATTTGTGGGGAGCACGGCGGCGATCCTTCGTCGGTGAAGTTCTGTCATCAGCTCGGCCTCGATTACGTGAGCTGCAGTCCGTATCGCGTGCCCGTGGCGCGGTTGGCGGCGGCGCAGGCGGCGCTCGGATAGGGGAGATAGGTCCTATAGGACGTATAGGACCTATGATTGAAGCCATCACCTTCGACGCCACGGGCACGCTGTTGCGGGTCCGAGGCGGCGTGGGGGAGCAATATGCGCGAGTGGCGCGCGATTGCGGGATCGAGATTGCGCCGGAACGGCTCGATCACGCTTTCGGAAAAGCGTGGATGACGTGGCCGCGACCAGCTCGCGATGGCACGCCGAGTTTGGATGACGACAAGGGTTGGTGGCGCGAGCTTGTCCTCACCGTGGCGGTGGAAACGGGGATGAAGCTGGGCGATTTCGAGGCGTTTTTCGAGGTGCTTTATGGACGCTTTGCGACCGCGGAGGCTTGGGAGGTTTTTCCGGAGGTGGAGGAGGTGCTGCACCGCTTGCGCGGAAAGTATCGGCTGGCGGTGATTTCGGATTTCGACGCGCGACTTCGGGCGGTGCTTACGGCCTGCGAACTGATCGACCTTTTCGATTTTGTGCTGATTTCCAGTGAGGTTGGGGCGGATAAGCCCGATGCGCGCATCTTCCATCGGGCCTGCGAGAGGCTGGGTTGCGAGCCGGCAGCGGTGCTGCATGTGGGCGACGATCCGGCGCGCGACTGGGCGGGTGCGCGAGCGGTGGGGATGCAGGTGTTCGAGCTGGATCGCGGGCGGAACACATTGCGCGATCTGCTCTGAATTTTGGGGAGCACACGCGTCTCGCGTGTCCGGTTCGGCGTCCCGCCGAATCGCCGGGCGGATACCATCCGC
>JBGTNO010000048.1:0-4752 GCA_041743065.1 Chthoniobacterales bacterium | reverse complement strand
CTTACGCTTCAGAAAGAGGCAGGCTGGACTTTGGGCCAGATTGGCCAGAGGTTCGGTGGAATGCGCCCGGGAAGCGTGGCTCAGAGGATTTACCAGAGGAAACAGAAAAATGATAAATAAAGCTCTGACCCCAAGCCCACCCCGCCTGGATCATGAAGCCGAAGATGCCCGCGAACGTTCCGCGCTCGGTCCGGCGAAACCAGGCCGCGTTCATCTTGATCATGCCGGGCGCGCCAAACGACTGGAAGTAGCCGTTCAGCAGCCAGATGCCGGCAAAGGTGGCGAAGGTGCCCGCGAAGGAGGCGAAACCGAAGATGAGGTTAATGAGGATGGTGCCCGTCGCGCCGATGAGCATGGCGGTCTTACCGCCGATGCGGTCAGTCAGCAGGCCGTTGACGAGTTGCCCAGTCCCGTAAGCGAGGGACCAGGCGCTGATCATCCCGGTGATCTGGAAAGTGCTGAAACCAAACTCTTCCACCATGCCAGGGGTGGCAAAGCGGAAGTTGTAGCGGCACATATAGTAAGACGCGTACAGCAAACCGATGAGCCCCCAGTTCAGCCCTCGCCGCGCCCGGAAACCCCGGGGATGGTGGGGATTGCCCTCTGAAAGGGATACGGACATCGGCGAAGACTATTCCGTCCGCGCCATTTCGGAAGCCAATTGTGCCGCGCAAAGGCGGCGGCTATTCCCGCAGAATCGCCACGTCGCCCGCCTCCGTAGTCGCCATGCATTCCGGGGCGGAAGCGAAGCGGGCCGGGCGGGGATTCAACTCGAAAATCTTGAGCGCGCAACCTTCCGCGACGAACTGATGCTGCGCCATCTCACCGAGATAGATCGTCTCGACCACGCGCCCGGCGACGGAATTGCCGGGACGGGCCGCGCGCTGAAGGGTCCATGCCTCCGGACGGATGGAAACGGTGACTCGCTCGCCCTCGGAAAAGCGGGTCCCATTGGTCAGGCCCTCGAATTGGCCCGCGGGAGTATCCACCAAGGTGAAGCCGTTGGCGGAAGAAAGCACCGTCCCTTCCAGAAAATTCGATTCGCCGATGAATTCCGCCACGAAGCGGGAGTTGGGCTGACGGTAAACTTCGGCCGGCGTGCCGAGCTGGCGGATCACTCCGGCGTCCAGCACTGCCAACCGGTCGGCGATCGAGAGCGCCTCCTTCTGATCGTGAGTCACATAGATCGCCGTGAGGCCGTGCGATTTGCAGGCCGTGCGGATCTCGCCCCGCATTTCCAGCCGGAGTTTGGCGTCCAGATTCGAGAGCGGCTCGTCGAGCAGCAGGCAGCGCGGCCGAATGACCATGGCGCGGGCCAGCGCGACCCGCTGCTGCTGCCCGCCCGAGAGCTGGCTGATCTTGCGGCTGGCGTAAGGCGCCATCCGCACCGCAGCCAGCGCCTCCCCCACCCGCTCGGAGATTTCGGCCCGCGGCACCTTTCGCTCCTCCAAACCGAAAGCGACATTCTTCTCCACCGTCATGTGCGGCCAGAGAGCGTAACTTTGGAACATCATTCCGGTGTGACGCCGATGCGGCGGCAGTTTTGTCACATTTTCCTCGCCGAAAAAAATCCGCCCCTGCTCCGGCGTATAAAATCCCGCAATCGTGCGCAGCAGCGTGGTCTTGCCACAGCCGCTCGGTCCCAGCAGGAAAAAAATTTCACCCGGATCGATGGCCAGGTTGAGATGGTCGAGAGCGACCGTCTCCCCAAATTTTTTCACCAGGTCCTGTACTTTTATGGAAATCATCAGCGAATCGGAAACCGATTGTGCTCGCACCGTTCTCCAATATCCAGCAATCTCCTCCGTCCGATGATCCAGCGAGATTACCTTATCCTAGGGGCGGGCCTCGCGGGGGCCGCTGTCTGTGAGGGAATCCGCCAGTTCGATGCCAAAAAAACGGTTACCCTGGTCGGGGCGGAGGCGTCGTTACCCTACCATCGCCCCCCGCTCTCGAAGAAATTTCTTTCCGAAAAGCGGGCCGATCCCGAGTCGGTCCTTAAGTTCGACCAGAAGTGGTTCCTAAAAAACAAGATCGAGCTGCGGTTGCGCACCCAGATTCGCGCGTTCAACGCCGAGCGGCATCTCGCCGTGCTGGAAAGCGGCGAGACGATCGAATTCAAAAAAGCCTGCCTCTGCACCGGCAGCCGGGCGATGGTGCCGCCGGTCGCCGGAGCCACGCTGGGCAATGTGGTTTATCTTCGCACCCTGCGCGACGCGCTGGCCGTTCGCGAGATGGCGGCTTCGAGTAAATCCATCGTGGTGATCGGCGGAGGTTTCATCGCCGTGGAAGCCGCCGCCTCACTGGCCCAGGCCGGTCACGGCGTCACGCTCATGAATCGCGACGCCACCATTTGGAACAAGTGGCTCGATCGCGACACCTCGCAATGGCTCACCGATTACGTGAGCGGCCGCGGACTTAAGTTGCGGATGCATCAGGATTTGAAAGGGTTCGAAGGCATGACCGTCTTGAAAAACGTGGCCACCAAGCAGGGCGAACGTTTCCCGGTGAATCTGGCGCTGGTCGCCGTGGGGGCGCAGCCCAATCTGGAGCTTTTCCTCAGCACGCCGCTGCATAGTCCCAACGGCACCCCGGTCAACGAATATCTCGAGACGGATGAAAAGGGCATCTTCGCCGCGGGAGATATCGCGCTGTTCCCGGACCGGATTTACGGTGGTGCCCGCCGGATCGAGCACTGGGACAACGCGCTCAGGCAGGGACAGATCGCCGGCATGAACCTGACCGGCAAGAAGCGTCAGCGTTTCGACTACATCCCTTATTTTTTTAGCGAGATCTACGATCTGTCGCTCGAGTTCTACGGCGACTTCAGCCGCCCGCCTTCCCTGGTGCAGATCGAAGGCAAGCGGGACAGCACCCGCTTTACCCTGCGCTACACCGAGCTGGGCAAGCTGCGCGGAGCGGTTCTCTGCAATGCTCCCAAAGCAGCCGGCGAAGCGATCGAAAAGGAAATCCGCGCGTCCTTCAAGTAGCGCGGTTCGTTTGATCCACAGCTCCTCGGCCCGATTTTCTCACCGCACCGAAAGCCGCGAGCGGATCCATTCGCTCCCGTGGCCTTTCCACGACATCGAACCTGCCTTTCCGGGACGCCGCTTACGGGAAGATACCGTGCTGGAGATAGCTTTTGCCGACCAGTTCCTGGGCCAGCAGATAGGCCGCCGTCCGCATATCCGGCAATCCCTTTTGCTTCCAGATGTCGTGAATCTGCCGATAGGCGCGGCTCATAGTTTGCTCGAGCGCGGCGACGACCAGTTCCTCTTCACTCGGGCCGTGAATCAGGCGGGAACGGCGTTCCAGCGGCACGACGGCACCGGTCAGCGCTTCCATTTCCCCGATCAGCTCGCGCTTCACCAGCTCCTCATGCCGGGAAAGCATCCGGTCGAAACTGACGCCGGCCCGGTTCTTGAGCCATTCGAAGTAGGAAACGGTCACCCCGCCCGCGTTCAGAAACAAGTCCGGCAGAATCACCAGGCCCCGATCCAGCAGGATCCGCTCGCCCTCGAAATCGACGGGACCATTGGCGGCTTCGGCCACCATCCTGGCTTGAATGCGCGGGGCGTTCTCCGCGGTGATCTGGTTTTCCAAGGCGGCCGGCACCAGAATGTCGCACTCGTATTCCAGCAGATCGGCGGATCTCGGCACATTCTTCGCGCCGGGAAAATCGAGAATCGACCCCGATTCCTGGCGATGCTCCAGCAATGCCGCCACGTCCAATCCATCCTCCGCATAGATTCCGCCCTCCCGCTCCGCGACACCCGTGATGATCGCCTTCCCCTGCGTCCGCAGAAAATAGGCGGCATGATAACCCACGTTTCCCAAGCCCTGCACGATCACGCGTTTCCCCTCCACACCGGGGCTAAGACCGCTCCCCTTCAAGTCCTCCGCGAGTTCCAGGCTCGAACGAATGCCGTAATAGACCCCCAGCCCGGTGGCCTGCTTGCGCCCTTCGATGCCCTGCATGGCCACCGGTTTGCCCGTCACGCAGGCATAGGCGTCCGGCGCGTTCATCTTCAGATTTTTGTAAGTGTCGGCGATCCAGCCCATCTCGCGCTCTCCCGTGCCGTAGTCCGGCGCCGGCACATCGATGCTGGGACCGATGAAATTCTTCCGGATCAGCTCCGCCGTATAGCGCCGCGTCACCCGTTCGCGAAATCCCTCCGAAGCCGCCGACGGATCGATGCACACCCCGCCCTTCGCCCCTCCAAACGGCACTCCCACCAGCGCGCACTTGTAAGTCATGAGCGCCGCCAGAGCGATCGTCTCATCCAGACTGACCTGGCGGCTGAAGCGAATACCGCCCTTGGTCGGAAGCCGATGGAAGCTATGCTCGGCGCGAAAAGCCTCCACCACTTCGATCGAGCCATCATCGCGCCGCACCGGAAACCGCATCCGATAGACCGCGTTGCAAGCCTTCACCTGCTCCAGCAAGCCCGGCTCGACCGTGCTATAGGCCGCCGCCCGGTCGAAATAATGCGACACGCTCTCGAAAAATGCTTCTCTGGCCATGACGATGAGCGAACCGGTTTGGTCCCAGAGCGTCAACCCCGGAGTCCCTCCGGAACGCTTCGGTGAGTTTCATCCGCATCCTTTGACTAAATTCAGACATCCTGACCTCTCTGGGAAAGAAGCAAGAGAGCGAGGAAAAGCGATGAACCGGATTGAAGGATTTGAGGCATTGGAGTGATATTGTGGGATGCCGCAAATTCAGCTTCCGATTTTCCCCTCCCACAGCAC
>JBGTNO010000047.1:0-6749 GCA_041743065.1 Chthoniobacterales bacterium | reverse complement strand
CGTGAGCTTCGCCGCGAGCGTTTCTTGGCCGTCCGTTGCGCGGAGCGCATCGACGGCGGCGGTCATGGCGTTGATGCCGAAATCGACCACGCGTTCCTGCGCCAGGCTGCTCAACCAGCGCCACGTCCGTGGAATGGCGTTCCCGTAGATCGGGTCGCATGGTGCGGCCTCGTCGAGTTTGTCGGTGGGCACATCCTGATCGCCCGGCAGCACGATCACCGCGCGGGCGGCGATGTCGCGCCCGCCACGGTTGAGACGCCCGAAGCGCTGGCGAAGCGCGTCGAGGCTGGCGGCTTCGGTCACGAGGGCGTCGAAGTCGAGGTCCGCTCCGACTTCGAGACACTGCGTCGAGACGACGATGCTGGGGCCGTCCGCTGGGATGCTGGCGGCGGCTCCGGTCTTGAGGCGATCCTGAATGTCGCGCGTAGTCGCTTCGCGATCCAACGGGCGCAGTCGTCCGATCAGGAGCGTCACTCGCCCCTTGTTTTGTTTCTCCAGCTTCTCCGCCACAGAACGCGCGGTCGCCACGCGATTGACCATGATGGCGATGGAGCGCGGCAGATTCTCCGCGAGGATTTTTTCGGCTTCCTCCACCAACCGCTTCGCCATCTGTTCTTCGCGAGCTTTTCCTTTCGCCTTGGGCTCCAGCTCGAGCCGCGCGGGCTTCGCGCAACGCAGCCGCGGCTGCAAAACGGGGTGCTCGTGATCCTCGGGCGAGAGCGTGATTTTCTGATCATCGCGCGTCTCCGCGGGAGGCGTCGCGGTCATCTGGATGAGCCGAAACGGAAACCGCACCGTCTCACCGCCCGCGGGCTCGTGGAGTCGATAACGCTTCACCCATTCCAGCGTCTGGATGAATGGGCGGCTGATGTGCGCTTCGTCGATGATCAGCAGGCTGTCTTGGGCGACCAGCGCCGCGTGAATCGGCCGGGCCTGCGGGCTGACTCCGTAGCCGCGGAAGAGCAGCCGCGAACCCACCTGATCCACCGTGCTGCAAACGATCATCGGCTGAAGCAGCGAGCCGGCCCAACTGCGGTCGCGATAGATTCCGCCGCGAAGCTGCGCTCGGGTGAGCGGTGCTGCTGCGGGCTCGCCGGAAATGCCGCGTAGCGCCGTGGCGATCCGCCCGGTCACGGAATCTAATACGGCCTCGCGCAGCTTCTGGCAGAGCTTTCCCGCACGCTCGTAAGCCTCGTCCACGATGACGCGGCGATTGACGATAAAGAAGATGCGCCGGCCTTGCGTGCGTTCGGCCATCGGCGAAGCGGCTTGCACCGCCAGGGCGAAAACGGCGGCGTCAAGGCATGCCGTCTTACCGCTGCCCGTGGGAACGGCCACGTAATCGGGCGCCTGCCCCGCGCAAAGACGGCGGGCGAATTCGCGCTGCCATGGAAACGGGTCGCACTCCGCTCCCCACAGCTCGCGGAAGAAGGCTGGAAAGTCTGCGGCGGTGAGGCTCACGCTTTGTCCTCCTTGTCATGAAAGCCGATGCGCCGCTTCGGCGGATCGGGCGGCGGGAGCAGCAGTGGACGGATTTTTTGGTAAAGATCGCGCAATGCAGTGTCGTGACCGAGCAAGGTCGTCTCGATGGTCGCGAGGCGCTTTTCGAGGGTGGCATCGGCCTGGAGTTCGCGGCGTATTTTCACGAACGCGCGCACCACATAAACGCTCATCGCGACGGCGCGCTCGCTGTTCAGGATCGTCGCGGCCATGAGGGCACCGTGCTCGGTAAAGACCCACGGAAGCTTCCGCCGTCCGCCGTGGGAACTTGATGTTCCAATTTGGAACATCAAGTTTGTAAACTCCTGGCGCGTAAGCTGAAACACGAAGTCCGATGGAAACCTTTTCGCGTTTCGCACGAAGGCTTTATTGAAATCTCGGGTCTCCACACCGTAGAGGAGCGCGAGATCGCTATCGAGCACGACGGGCTCGTCGCGAATCGTATGAATTCTAGGAAAGATCGGTTCGGTGTTCATAAATCTTGAGGTGCCAACCTGGCACCTCAAGTGAGGTTGCCGAGCGGCTTGCAGAGGCCGTAGCCGCGGAAGCGTCCCGCACCGAGGAGTAGCGGGCCTTGCACTTCGCAGGGAAACTGAATGAGCACATGCACCTGCTGGCGGGGCGCGGTGCCTTCCTTGCCGGGCAGCCACGGCATTCCGTTGGGGCCGGGTTTCGAGCGGGGCGCGCCGCGATGCCACGAGGTCTTGTCCACGTCGATCAGGTCGGGCTTTGGCAATCCCTGGCGCTCGCAGCTCTGCTCGATGCTTGCGGCTACTTCCTCGCGCCACTGCACGCGCTCGGTGCGCTGATCATGTTTCGGATGCCGGTCGAGAACGACGGGCGTGACGCTGGCCCACACTGACGACGGTTCGCACCACGTCGCCGACCGCAGAGCCATCGGGGGTAGGCCGCGTTCTTCACGTCGAATCGTCCACGTCCCGAGATTGCCCATCTGAAGTTCCGGTTCGCGATCTTCACCAGATGGATCAAAGAGCCGCCCGCGCAAACATTCGGCGCGTTCCTTCGCTGGAATGGCGCGAGGGAATGCCACCGCCAATCCTAGGATGTGACCGTCGGCATGCTCGCCGCCGACATACGCCAGCGGGAGCAGAGCCATGTGCCCGCCGGTCGAAGGAACTCCCTGCGCGCTGTGGCCGGTGAACCACTCCGGCTTGTTCTCGCCGTCTTGCAGCAAGTATCCGCGCAAAGCGGCCGTCAGAGCCGCGGTGGATTCCAAGCCAAGCACTTGGCCTTCCTGCTTCGTAAGCACGAGCAATTCGGAGTCGAAAGGCGACTCGACGATTCGAGCTTCTACTTTGTCCACGCGCGAGTAATGCGCCGTTCGCCCCGTGGACGGCCGCAAGCGCACCGGAGCGCTGGCGCTCTTCGTCCAGGCCATGCCGAAGCGTTGCGCAAACTCGGCTTTGGCCTGTTTATTCGTCTTGCCGGTCACGGCCGTGATCTTCTCCGACAGATCAAAAAACGCGTCGATCTCACCGGCGTTGAAACATTGATCTAGATCGGCGAGGAAGCCGGCAGCCGGCACGCGCAATTGCTGGCCGGGAGTTTTCGCGGCCTTGAACCTGGGAGTGTGAGTAGGGAAAGGCAACGTTTCCGCGGAGGCAACCCATACCCGCACGAGCGAAGACGAATGGCCGACGCGGCCGACCTTTCCCGCCAGTTCGGCCAACGAAGCAAGGATGTCCGCAGAAGGCTCCGCCTCCGGCCAGACGAGATGCACGAAACAGTCCGGCTCGGCGCCTTCTACGTGAACGGCGGGGAAAGTCCGCTCCTTTCTCTCATCCGTCGATCGTAGATCGCGAGTGCTTATCGTGCGGGGGTCTTGAGCGACTTTGTCATTCACGGGCACGTAAACTGTGACCACATCCCGGCGCGCCGGCTCCGGCCAACTCATCTCAGGCGCGCACTGCTGCTCCCACCATTCCAAAGCCGCGCGTTCCCGGCTCCAGGCAGCCGCCGCGTCCGGGCCATCCTCGGCCAGCGGCTTCGATTCGTAATGCGAGGCGACAAAAGCCATGAAGACACGCGCTGGATGCGGAGGCCACTCGGCCTTTTCCCGGCTGGCCGCGTCTGTCATCACCGCGACGCCGGTGATGAAATCAATTCCGAGGGCAAACATGGTGATGCCTTCGGTTTACTCCGCCGAGGCGTCCGCTGGTGTCTTGGCGGCGATGTCCTGCGACCGCTTGAGGAGGGCGACGAGGTTCGGCGAAGGAGTGAGCTTCACCGGCTCCTTCTGCCAAACCAGGCCGAGCTTTTCCGCTGCCGCGACGGCTTGTGCGAGCAATTTGATCGCTTCGTCCGCCGTGAGGCTAAACGTCGAGGGAGCCTTACCCGGCGTCTCCAATAATTCCCACTTCATCACATCTGTCGGCCAGAGCAGGCAACGGGAGCGAAGATCAAATCCACTTTCCGCAGCCAGCGTCGCCGCCGTGAGCGCCAGCGCGGCGAGCACAGTGCGCGCTGCCGCATCGCCTTCGGGGGTAGTCTTGCCATCCAAGGGAAAGCGCAACTTACGCAACGCTGGCAGCGAGAGAACGAGCGTTTGTTCGGCGTGGTCCATGGTAATTCCGCCGACAGCGATCGCTCCCGCTTTGCTGATGCTTTCACCCGTTAGGGGGTTGGGCGTATTAACATCTTTCTTATACCGCCCAAAATCCGGCGGGATGTTTCCATGATTTATGTCCGAAGGCGACAGCGCGTCCTTCGCTTTCTCATTGGCGACTTCGTAAGAGCCGTCAGCCGTCTTTACCAACTTAGCCGCTGCTCGCATTGCGAGAGGGTCAATTCGACTCCCCGTCTTCACTCCGACCTGTGCGTTCACACCAATGATTTCTGACACGAGCGCCCGCTGGAATTTCGCGCCCAATCCGCCCTTCGGTCCGGTCGAGTCCCACAGACCGAAAACCAGTGCAGTCGGGCACAACTTGTAGAGCGGAGTGGCGTTCTGGAGGCTCGCCTGATCCAGCGACTTCCCGAGTTCGCTTTTTCGGAACGGCTGTCCGTCATGAAGGCTGTCCCGCAGGATGGCGTCTGCGATCCGATGCGGCGCTTCGAGGCTGCTCACCCGACCGACTTCATCCAACAACCCAAGGCCGGTAAAATCTACATTCAGCACCGGGACGCCTTTTAGCGTGCCCGAGTCCAGCGCCCGCTGGAGCGCCTCTTCCAAGCGGTTTGCCTGCGCCTGGACGGAATCAAGTAGCACGCAGGGCACCTTCGCGCCGTTGATCTGCCGCTCCTCCTTGGCATAGACCGCGCCCGCATAAGTTGGAGGAAAAACTTTATCGCCGTCGCCACCAGCAGGTTGGAGCTTGGTGCGGGAACGAAGTGCAGCGGCAGTGCCGCTAACGGCTTGGTGGAGTCTGTCGTAGTTCATGGTTTGGTTGTTGGGTGGGTTTTGTGCTCTTCGAGTGCTTCAAAAGAGCGCGTGAGGGTGGGTTAAGTGAATTTCCTGTTTCGTTTAGTAGCAAGGATAAGGTTTTAGGCAAGGACAAAAATTCCGGATTTCTGCTTGAAATCACTCTGATCGCCGGTCAGATTCCGGCGCGTGAAACAATGCGTCGCCGATACCTCCGCTCTGATAGCGCTCTCGTGTGTGCGGCGACTCGACTTGTTGCAAGCGGTTTGTCCGACTGTCCTGGTCCCACAGGCTGTCTTCGACGAGATCGTGACCCAAGGCGTCGGCTGGATTGAAGCAGCAGAAGCTCAAGAGGAGTTGCGAGCCAAGACTTGGCTTGAGGTCGCTCCAGTTGCGAGCAGTCCGCTTCTTTTCCAACTCCGCAATCAACTCGGTGGCAGCGGCGAAGCCGAAGCGATCGCACTCGCTGCCGAGCGTCAAGTGCCGGTCTATGTGGATGAAATCGCCGGTCGTCGGGTGGCAGTCGGGTTGGGCTTGGAGGTATTCGGGAGTCTGAAAGTGCTCCGACTGGCGAAAGAGGAGGGCCTGATCGATCTCGTCGCGCCACTGCTGGATCAAATCTCCGCGCGACCCGTTTACTACGGCGCTGCTCTTCGAGCGCGAGTTCTGAAGGAGGTGGGAGAAGCGTAAGTCAGCCCAAGAATGCCTCTCCGCGCTTTCGCAAGTGCGGCCCCGTTGAAGCCGGTTCGGAGCCAGCATCAGGGTCTTCTCCCTGAGACTATTCCGCGGTCTAACCACCGCGGCCCCATTGAAGCCTTGCTGGCTTTCGAGATCGCCGGTAGCGTCTGCCCATGCCGCTGACGCTTGAAATTCCCGATTCCGCGCTGGCGAGCTTGCAGCTTTCACCAGAGCAACTGCGCAGGGAGTTGCAGGAGGATTTGGCGGTGGTGCTGTATGCGCGCGGGGCTTTGCCGGTGGGCAAGGCGATGGAGCTGGCGGGGGTGAACCGCCGGGAGTTTGAGGCGCTTTTGAAGGCGCGCGATGTGCAGCGGCCTTTCGACGAAACGGAGCTCGCTCGCGAATTGAGCTGATCGTCCGTTTTTGAAAGAAGGCCTCCGCGGCCACGACGAGGAAGACGCGGATGCGTTCGCCCCGCGCCACGACCTCGGCCAGGTAAGGGCCGATCTTCGCGATCTTCGCCAAGGAAACCGAAAGCAGTCGCATCGAGGAACTCCTGGGATCGGCACGGTCGTGGATGGAGCTTGGCCCGAAGAGGCTCAGGTCATCAGGGTAGACGATCTCGGGCAAACCCCACCGCTCGAAGTGGTTCCAGGTGGTGTCCGACACCACGAAGCGGCCCGCGAGATTGAGCCCGGAGTGGTCGTCGACAGTGAGCAGCAGAGTCTGCTTGGAGTCGGCGGGCCACCACTGGTGGACCGAGCTGTCGTGCGGCCAGAGCTCGCCGATGTGCGCGCGGCGGAAGCGTCGGTAGGCACGGGGCTTGCGCTCCGGCGAGGGCACGAGATGGGCGTAATGCGCCTTGACGCAGGCCTCCACCGAGGAACGAGCCCGGCGCAGTCCGCGCGGCGGTCGCCCCCGCTGGCGGCCGTGGAGAAGGCGTTCCTGTTCGCGAGATAGGCCGTGCGGAGCTGGTAGAGCCTGGTTCTGCCGATGCCTAGCTGGCTTGCGGCCCGGCCGGCGTCGAGAAGTCCCGCGTTGAAGTCTGCCAGTGTGCGGCGGACGAAATCCGGCGGTGGACGGTGAACGATCTGTTTCTTTTCAAACCCGGACACTCGGGTGGGACGGCGCATAGGCGAGAGCATTCCGCAAACGCTTCACCACGCGGGCGCGTCCCCCGCCCCCCCAA
>JBGTNO010000046.1:0-4241 GCA_041743065.1 Chthoniobacterales bacterium | reverse complement strand
GCTGCATCAGGCGTCGGACTTCCAGTTTCGCTCGGCTCAGCTTGCGCTGGAGAGGATCTACGCGCTCGGCTACCGGCGCTTCGGGTGGGCCATCAATCCCGGGGTGAATGAACGCCTCGAACATGCGTGGACGGCAGCCTTCTTGGAATTCGGAAGGAGGAGGGCGGGCGATGGAGTGCAGTGTCGGCTGCTCGAGTCCGAAACGAAGCCGGAAATGCTGCGGCGTTTTTGCAAAGCAGAAAAGCCTGACGTGTTGATCGGAGCACTCGAGGTCCGGACGTGGTGGGAGACCTGCCGGAGCGGTCGGGAGCGCAATCTGCCGGCTTTCGCCACCACTGACCTGCGCCAACCGGATGGGACGGTCGCTGGTTTATGGGAAAACTACCCGCACGTGGGCGCAGTCGGGGTCGATCTGATCGTCGCCCAGCATCTCCGCAACGAGCGCGGCATCCCGCGCTACCGCAAGCATATGCTCCTGAATGCTGAATGGAGGGACGGCGCATCCTGCCCGCGCCGCCATTCCTGAGAGTGGTTCCGCGGTCCGTAGGGAAATACGCTGGGGGTGGCTCCCGCCGTCTTACCCGCCCGCCGGGAGTCAGCTGGAAGGCTCGTGATGCAATGATCCAAACGACTCGCTCACCGGGTACGCGCGCAGTAATTCCTCCGCGCCGGGCAGTGGCATAGGCTTGCGTCCCGCCAGTTCGTGGACAGCTTGACGGGCCGACATCAGATTTGCGGTGGCGTTCATGTCGCCAAAGCCTTGCGCATCGACGCCTTTCCCGAGCGGAGGATAGATGTCATTCGGCCGGATCGTGTAAACCGGGAGAGTGCTCCGCCGCAGGCCGCCATCGGGCGCGACGAAGACGTCGCTCAGTCGGTCATGCCAGCGCACCAGCGCCAGAAGATCGAATTCCTGCAATGGCGGAACTTCGCCTGAAATGTCGCGCAGCAGCCGGGCGGCGTTGCCGAACCGCGGCGTGTCGGTCATGGATTCCGTCCGGGAAATCCAGAGCAGCGTGCTGGCTTGAATCCGCTCCGCGAGAGGCACTTTACGGTCGAGGCCGGTGAAGAAACGGACCCCTTTGAAAGTGCCATCGACGGCCAGCCGATGGCCCTCATGTTCCACGGCGTCATCGCCCGGCGCGACCCACATGCCGGTCTCCGGCTCCTGGCGTTGCGCGGCGTAATCGCAGGCGAGGTCGGTCAGGCGTGAGCGGTAGGCGGCATCGGACACCGCCTGCAGCACCGATTTCTGCGATGAAAGAGCGTCCATCGCCTGATATCCCGGCGTCTCCCCGAGGGTGTCCTTCAGCCAGTCGGCCCACGCCTGCTCGGATCGGACTTGCGGCGGGAGACTCGCCGAAGCCTTTCCCTCGCCGCCGGGGAGCGGATACCGCGGAGCGGCTCCCAGTTTCTCCAGCGTACCGGTGGAAAAGGCCAGCGCCCGCGCCAGCACCCGCTCCTCGCGGATCATTTCTTTCTCATACGCCGGATCAATGAAGAAGCCCGCGTAGGGATCGCCCGGAGGACGCTGCCGGCTCTGGAAATAGGCGATCAGTTTCTGGTCAAAAGCTGGCGGGCGCTCGGTTACTCCCGCCTGCTCCAGAATCTGGAGAGCGTGTGCGGTGGATTGAATGTCGGGAGCCAGCCCGCTTTCCCTCGCCACGCGGCTGATGAAAAATCCGCCGCTTTCGGGATCATACATCTCACCCAGCCAGGGCAATACTCCGGCGAGATCCTGGCTGTCCCAGTGACTTAGCGCATCATCGAGCGGATCGGCCATGAGGTGTAAAGGAAAGGATAGAACCGCGAGGATGGAAAGCCCATGTCGAAGCAGCCTCCCTGGCGCTTTTCCAGCGAACCTGGGATTGGCGATTGGGTCGAAAGTTTGGTCAAGAGTGGTGATCGGGAGAGGAAGCATCAGGAGAGGATCAAACCGGCGGACAAAACGAAAACCGCCCCCCGGCGGAGACCGGGGGGCGGTTGAATGAAACGAAGCTTTAAGCGCGCTTAGCGTCGGCGGCGACGGAGTATCATCAGCAGACCCGTGCTTCCGAGAAGCATCAGGCCGGTGGTGGGTTCGGGGACGACAGCGGCGGTGATGCTCACGTCGTCGGTGAGCTGCTGGTTTGAGCTGGTATTGTCCGCAAAAAAGATCCTGAAGTTGACGACGGTGGCATTCGCGAGATTCTGAAGTTCCGTTACGCCAGTCAGATCCTCGGTGTGAGTTGTCGCACTATTGAATGCAACATTGGAGTTGTCGGCGGAATACACAAATGTCGCGAAATTGTCGAGGCTCACTCGCACTCTCGTCAGGTATGTCGCGCTAGTATTCGCAACGTTCGACCTGTTGATATACGAGAACTCAGAAAAGCCTACGTTCGATGTTTGAGTCGTGATATCGAATTGAAAGAAGTCGTTGTTTGTAACTGCCGTATCGAGGGTGGTATCAGTCTGGCCGGTCGGGATTCGGCCCACTCCATTGATCGTTGGCGAGATGCCAGCTCCTGACGTGAGATTTGCGCCTGAGATCGTGTCTCCCGGGTTGGTGGGAGACGTGTTACTGAAGTTATATATGACAGTTGCCGCGCTGGCTACGTGGGCGGAGAGGCAGAGGGCGGATACGATGAGGAGAGAGGCTGGGAGGAGTTTCATAGTTCTTTAGGAGCCGCAGATTTCGCCGCCCTGGTGCGAGAAGCAAGGGTTGTGAATTGCAACAAGTTGCGCAGCCCGGCGGGTTCAGCTAGATTCGGCTCGTGCCGGCTCCTGACAAACGTGTTTCCATGCGGGATCTGGCGAGGCGGCTCGGGCTCTCGCCCAGCACTGTCTCCCGCGCCCTTGCGAACGATCCGCGCATCAGCGTGGCGACGCGGAAAGCGGTGGGCGCGGCGGCGAAGAGGATGGGCTACCGGGTGAATCCCTTTTTCTCCCACGCCCTGCGCAGCGCCCGGAAGCGCCTCTCGCAGGAGTCCCCGGTGCTCGTGTTCCTCAACTTTCTTGAGCGGCCCGAGCAGTTCACTGAGAATGGCTACTATCGCCACATCTGGGACGGGTTGCGCCACGAGGCCGCGCGGCTGGACTTCCGGGTGGAGATGATCCAGCGCGGTCCGGCGGCGCCGGGAGATGCGAGGTTGTTGAAGCAGTTGCACGCACGCGGGATTCAGGGGCTCGTCCTCGGCGCCGTCCTGATGGAGCACCTCGAGGGGTTCCCGCCGTTCCCTTGCGACAACTTCTGCGCCATTGCGGTCAGCGCCTCGTATCCCGACCCGGCCGTCCACCGCGTCGTCCCCGATCTGGCGGAGGCGGTGGATCGGGGACTCCGCTTTCTCTCCGCGCAAGGTGTGCAACGGCCTGGCTTTATCGTCGGTGAATCCACACTTCTCACCACGCGGGCCGAGACGCGTAAATGCTTCCGGGGGAGAGTGCCGGACTGGTTTGCGGACCGAAAACCGAAAGTGCTGGCCATACCGGAGCGCGCTGTCGATGAAACGCGCTGCCACCGCTGGATCCGGGAGAGCGGGATCGACGGCCTGCTCATTCACGCCAGTCCGGCCGTCGCAACTGTGGCCGCCCACGGCCAGCTTCCCGGCCGGCCACTCCCGTGCGTCAGCATCAGCGTGTCGGGGGCTCCCCCGCAGGGAGTGACGGTGATCGACCAGCAGCCCTCAGAAATCGGGCGGGTCGCCATCGGCACACTGGTCTCGCTTATCCACCGCCACGAACTCGGGCGCCCCGCCCACCCGCGGCGTATCTGCATCTCTCCGGCCGAGGCGGTTTGAGGGCTGAGCCGGGTCGGACTTCGCGGATATCCGAACGCTGACGTTCCGCCTGCGGAGGGTTTTCCCTGCATCGAGAACTGCTGGCCAGAGCCAGCCGAGCAGTATCGACCGCCCCGCGTTCGACTCGGGGCGGGGTCGCGAAATGTTTTAGAGCGGAGTGACGGAGAGTCGGCCGAAGACCACGTTCCGACCGCTGCCGGGCACCGGCACCCGGATTTCCATGCCGACCGGGGCGGCATCCACGCCCTGCTGGTCGGTGCCGGTCGGCGAAAATCCGCTCATCGTTTCCGACGTCTCGACGCGGTAGCGGACATCGTTGCGCAATTTGGTATAAACCAACTCAAAGCCATCTGTCCCGGGAACGACTTGAGGGGCAATCGTGGGTGAACTGGAGAGCGGCTCTCCATCGAGCGCATATTCCAGAAGGTTTGCGATGCCGTCGCCATCTGGGTCGGCTTTGTC
>JBGTNO010000045.1:0-9143 GCA_041743065.1 Chthoniobacterales bacterium | reverse complement strand
CCAGCTCCCGCCGCCGCTCGGCTGCCAGCACGCGGTGGAAGGCCGCCGTCACATCCCGGTGCAGCTCGATTTCGCTGGTGCGATAGTCGGACTCGCTCGCCCGCGTCCCAAATTGCGCCGCCCGAGCCGCGAGCCTCTTCTTGCCGGGAAACGGAACGGTCTGCGAAATGCCGACGTAGTTCTCCGAGCGCGACAACCCGCCGCCATCGACCGGCACTTCCTCCGCCGAGAGTTCCAGTTCCGGGTTGTTCCACAGCCGCGCCTGGATCGCGACGCCCGTCGCCGCTTCGATCCTCTGCCGCGCAATGCGCAACTCAGGGTTGTGCGCGAGCGCGACGGCGACGGACTGGTTGAGATCCAGAGAAGTCTCCGCGGCGCGAATTGGCAGCGAAATCAGCAGGAGTGAGAATGGGAAATAGAGAAAGCGGGTCATGGAAACGGGAGCGGCTTGACCGCACGGATGGCGGCACGCCGATGCGGCATGCAACGGCACGAACGAGCAGAACCTCAGCGAGAGGCTCTGCCTAGGACGCGAGAGAAGGCCCGCGCGTGGGCAGCGAAGTGCGCGCACGCAGCACCGCCAGGCGGGGCCCAACCAGCGGCGGATCGCCGGCTTTCAAGCGGAGGGCAAGCCCCGCTTCCTCCGACACTTTCGGAAGGCAAACCGCGATCAACTCTCCGAGCCACACCGGGGCCGCCGGTGTCGGGCATTTCAGTTGAATCCCGACCGCCTGCACGATCCCGCAGCCCGTGTCGCAGCCCCGCTCCCCGTCGGTCGAGCCGTGATGCTCCTCCTCACAGCAGCCGCTCGGCTGGAGCAAGCCCGCATTCTCGACCATGCAATACGAAGTCGCCGGCAGCCAAAGCAGCAGCAACAGCGCAGCGAAGATCGTCTTGAGTCGAGACACGACCCGACTCTTCCCGAAGTTCGAGGAACGCGCAACTTCGTTGTTTGTTTCCCTTGTTCTGATGCGGATTCGCCACCGCCCATTGCTTGCTGCACTGCTCTCGGCGGCAGCACACCTTCCCCACGTCGCGAATCCTGGCACGAAGAGCAGCAGCGCGATCCCCCCCTCGGAGATGTGCGCGAGATCATCGGTGATAGCATGGCGGGAAAATGCGCGCCGCTATTCATACCCCATCACTTCGCTGACCACGTCCTCCAGCGTGACCAGCCCGACGATCCTGCCCGCCGCGTCGCGCACCAGCGCCATGTGCTGCTTCTTCACCGCCAGCAGCCGGCTCAGGTCCAGCAGCGTCATCTCCGGCGCGATGGAGAGCAACGGCTGCACCGCCTGGTCGAGCGACGCTTCCTCCAGATCCGGGCTGATTGCCATCACCCGCTTGATATTCGCGAAACCGACGATCCCATCGGCATCGTCGGTTTCGCTCACCGGATAGCGCGTGTGCAGAACCTCGCTGGCCAGTTTCAGATTCTTCTCCATCGGCAGGTTCTGGCGGAAAAAGACGATTCGCTCTCGAGGGATCATGACTTCCCTCACCGTCGTGTGATGGAAGCGCAGTGCGTTCTCGATGATCTCCTCCTGTTCCGCGTCGATCACTTTGCCCGCCCGCGCCATGCCCGCCAGCGTCAGGATGTCCGAAGCGGTGATCTGACCGTGCTGCTGCGCCCCACCGAAGCGTTTTGAGAACAGCTCGGTGAACCAGATCACCGGCCGCAAAATCACCGTGGACAGCTCCAGCGCCGGCGCGATGAGCGGCGCCAGACGTTCGGCATAGGCGACCCCCAGCACCTTCGGCACGATCTCCGTGCCGAAAAGCACGACCAGCGTGAACACAGTCGAGAACAGCCACACCCACTTCTCGCCATAGAGATCGTCGAACGCCGCGCCCGCGACGGTCGCGCCGCCGGTGTGGGCCACCGTGTTCAGAATGAGGATCGCCGCGATCGGGCGTCCCACATTCTGCTTCATCCGCAGCCACGCTCCGGCAAAGCGGCTGCCCTCTTTCTTCAAAGTCTCCAGCCGGATCGGATTCAGGCTCAGGAGAACGGACTCGGCCAGCGAGCAAAGGGCTGAAACCGAGACCGCGACGAAACAACTAAGAAAAAGCACAAGCATGGCACCGTGAATCCATAAAAGAAGGCGCCGCCGACGACGAGCGCGAACATGCCGATAGTCCACCGCGAGCGAGCCGCCAAACGCACGACTCTGAGAAATCTTCAGTGAATTCCTTGCCAGGATGTCAGCTTCTCGCCGAGCAACTTGCGGGCGCGGTAGAGGCGGGTTTCGACGGCTTTGGCGGTGCAGTCGAGGGCGGTGGCGATTTCTTGGTAGCCTTGATCCTGATACTCGAAAAGGAGGATGGCGGTGCGCAGGTCGTGCGGCAGGTTTTGGACGGCTTTGCTGACTGCGTCCGCCACGTCTTTGCGTTCGGCGCTTTCGGATGGCGAATCGCCGGGCGCGGGGAGCGTGGCACCGATGCTGGAGTGTTCGTTGGTGGTGAAGTTGTCCAGCGCCACAGTCGGGTGGCGGGCGCGCCAGCGGGCGTGGTTGCGGCAGAGGTTGCTTGCGATGGTGAACATCCAGGTGGAGAACTTCGCCTTCGGCTTGTAGCGGTGGCGGCTCTCATACACACGGACGAAGGTTTCCTGCGCGAGGTCGAGCGCGTCCTCGGCGTTGCCGGTGTAGCGCTGGATGAAGGCGGCAAGCGGTGTCTGCCAGCGGGTCATTAGCTCGTTGAGGGCGAGGTCGTCGCCGTCTTTCAGCCGCAGCATGTCGGCGCGATCTTCGTCGAGTTCTTCGATCATCACACGGGAAGAGCTGCGGGAGCCGCATCGGAATCTGTCGGTTCGTCGCGGTGAACGCTGGGGCGTTTCGCGAGATAGAAGATGACGGGATAAATCAGCAGTTCCAACAGGAAGCTGGTGGTGAGTCCGCCGATCATGGGCACGGCGAGACGGCGCATGGTGTCGGCGCCCGCGCCCGTGGCCCAGAGCAGCGGAAGCAGACCGGTGAAGGTGGAAACGACGGTCATCGTCTTGGGGCGGATGCGTTTAACGGCGCCATCGTGGACGGCGTGCCAGAGGTCTTCGGGCGATTGCATCCGGCCTTCACCCCGGAAACGTTCATAGCTCGTGTCGAGGTAGAGCAGCATGACCGCGCCGGTCTCGGCGTCGAGGCCGGCGAGGGCGATGAGGCCGACCCACACGGCGAGCGAGAGGTCGTAATCCATTAGATACAAAAACCAAATCGCGCCGATGAGGGAGAAGGGCACGGCGAGCAGGATGATGCTCACGCGCAGCCAGCTTCGCGTGGACAGGTAGAGGAGGAGGATGATCGCGACCAAGGCGAGCGGGATGGCGATAGCGAGGCGCTTCTCCGCCGCCTGCATGTATTCATACTGGCCCGACCAGACGACGGTGTAGCCGGGCGGGAGCTTCACCTCGCGCGCGACGACTTGCTGCGCGCGCTCGACGTAGGTGCCGACGTCGATTTTCGCTATATCGACATAGACCCAGCTCGTGAGTCGCGCGTTCTCGCTCTTCACCATCGGCGGGCCTTTGCTAAGGCTGATGTCGGCGACTTGGGCGAGCGGAATCTGCGCACCGGAAGGCGTGGCGACGAGCGTTTGGCGCACGGACTCGATGGTGTCGCGCAGTTCGCCGGGATAGCGGACATTGACCGGGTAGCGCTCCAATCCCTCGACCGTGGAAGTGACGTTCATCCCGCCGAGCGCGGTCATGATGACATCCTGCACGTCGCCGACGACCATGCCGTAGCGGGCGATTTTTTCCCGGTCGATCCGGATGTCGAAATAGTTGCCGCCCACGCTCTTTTCTGGAAACGCACTGGTCGTGTTCGGGCTGGTCGTCGGATCGGTCTTGAGCGCGTTGGCGGCTTCGTTCGCAAGCCTCGCCAGCACGGTCAGGTCGCTGCCCATGAACTTGATGCCGATGGGTGTGCGGATGCCGGTCGAGAGCATGTCGATGCGGGTGCGAATCGGCATGGTCCAGGCATTGGTGAGGCCGGGGATTTGGACGGCGTCGTTCATGCCAGGGATGTGAAGCATGCCGCCTTTGCCGTCGGGGATCTCGTAGCCGTAGATGATTTCGTCGGTGGTAAGCGGGCGCGTCCCGGCAAAGGCTTGGCGCGGCAGCCAGCTCGCCCAGCGCGGCCAGTCGTCGTAAAAGCGCGCCGGGCGGATGCGACGCCATTTCGTTTTGTCGCGATGCAAGGTGATCGTGGTCTCCAGCATGGAGAGCGGCGCGGGATCGGTCGCGGTCTCGGCGCGGCCGATTTTTCCAAAGACGGATGCGACTTCGGGAAACTGGCTCAGCAGTTTGTCGGTCTGCTGGAGTATCTCGCGCGCCTTGGTCACGCCGATGCCGGGGTCGGTCGTCGGCATGTAAAGCAGGTCGCCTTCTTCGAGCGGTGGCATGAATTCACTGCCAAGTTGGCTGAATGGAATCCATGTCGCCGCCAGCAATGCGACCGCGACGAGCAGCGTGATCCATTTGAAACGCATCACGAGGCGGAAGGCCGGATGATAGATCGCTTCGAGGATGCGGCTGATGGGATTGTTTTCCTCCGTGGGAATCCGCTGCGGCAGGAGCACGAGCGCGCTCAGGACCAGCCAGCCGCCGGCGAGCCATAGGTCCCATCCGTCCCATGGGTCCCATAGGACAAATGGGACCAATAAAATCCCAGCCGCTGGCAACAAGATCACCGACAGATAGGTTCCCAGCCGCCGCCGCCTGCTCCAGCTTCCGGGGACGGTGCGTTCGGTGATGAAAAGACTCATCAATACCGGGATGACCGTGATCGCCAGGACCGCGCCCGAGGCCATCGCGAAGGTCTTGGTGAAAGCGAGCGGCTTGAACAGGCGGCCCGACTGCTCGCCCAGCACGAAGATCGGGAGAAAGCTAACCACGATAACTAACAGCGCGAAGAAGAGGCTCGGGCCGACTTCCTGGGCCGCCGCCGCGATGACTTCCAGGCGCGGTCGCGGCGCGCGCTTTAGTTTTTCCGCTTCGAGAAACTTGTGCGCGTTCTCGACCATGATGATTGAGCTATCAACCATCACGCCGATGGAGATCGCGATGCCACCGAGCGACATGATGTTCGCGTTGATGCCGCTCAGGTGCATGATCGCCAGCGTCGCGAGCACGCCCACCGGCAGGACAAACGCCGCAACCAGCGCGCTGCGGGCGTGCAGGAGGAAAAGAATGCAAACCGCGGCGACGACGAGAATTTCCTCGGTGAGCGTGTGCTTCAGCGTCGCGACGGCGCGCTCGATCAGATCGGAGCGATCATAGGCGATTTCGATGGCCACGCCGGCGGGCAGGCCCGCTTCGAGCTGGCCGAGTTTGGCGCGCACATTGTCGATCGTGCGCTTGGCGTTCTCGCCAAAGCGCATCACCACGGTCCCGCCGACGACTTCGCCCTCGCCGTTCCAATCCGCGATGCCGCGCCGGATGTCGGGGCCGAGTCGAATTTCGGCCACATCGGAGAGGTAGATGGGCGAGCCGCTCTCGTTCACGCCGAGCGCGATCAGGCGGAGGTCCTCCAGCGCGCGCTGCGAGCGGAGGTCCTCCAGCCGCTTGCCATCGGCGACGGCGTCGGCGCTTTCCTCGTCGGTCAACGCGCCGAGATAGCCAAGTCCGCGCACCATGTATTCCGTCTCGCTTTGTTCGATAAGCCGACCGCCCACATCGGTATTCGAGCGCTGGATCGCCATCCGCACTTTCTGCAATGGGATGCCGAGCGCGAGCAGCTTCACCGGATCGACGACGACCTGGTATTGCTTCACGAAACCGCCCACCGGCGCGACTTCGCTGACGCCATTCACCGAAGTCAGCTCATAACGCAGATACCAATCCTGAAGGCTGCGAAGATCGGAGAGATCGATCTGCGGCCGCACGAGGGGTGAGCCGTCGAGCGGACTCTTTTCATAGCCTGGAAATATGCGCTGCTTTACCAGCCGCGACCGCGCCGGCTCCGAGACATCGGCCGGGCTGGCATAGAATTGCTCCGTCTCGGGATCGCGGTAAAGACCCTCGGGATGATTCTTCGGATAGGGGCCAGTGGTGAGGACGTATTGATAGATCCAGCCCACACCGGTCGCGTCGGGACCGAGCTGCGGCGCGGCTCCGGGCGGCAGGCGGTTGGTGATCGTATTGAGCTGTTCCAGCACGCGACTGCGCGCCCAGTAGAGATCGGTGCCATCCTCGAAGATGACATAGACAAAGCTCGTGCCAAACATGCTGTAGCCGCGCACGACTTTCGCATACGGCACCGCGAGCATCGCCGTGGTGAGCGGATAGGTGACTTGATCCTCGATGATCCGCGGCGCCTGGCCGGGGAATTCCGTGCGGATGACGACCTGCACGTCGGAGAGATCCGGGATCGCGTCCACGGTGATATTGCGTGCCGAATACCAGCCGCCCACGATGAGAAAGCCGCACAGCAGCAGCACCATCACGCGGTTGCGGATGCACCAGTCGATGAGTCTAGCGATCATAACGTAATAGGGTCCGGATGCATGTGAATAAAAACCGCCCTCCGACAAGCGTGAGCTTTTGGAGTGCGGCAGTCCCCTGCCTCTTGCGCGTCGCGCACGACTTTGGTTGGGGACTGGAAGCTTGGGCAGTCTTCTCGAATCACTATCACTTTATCGGCACCTCGCCGAGCGCAGCGGACGACGCCTCTAATCTGGGCAGTATGCTGAGAACCTTGGAGTCGATCTATCGGTTTAAGACCGATACGGTGCGGGTGCGGGATCAGTTCGATCCGGCGGTGGAGTGGTAAGTTCAATCCGGGCGTTCGATCTGAAAGCGCCAGGGGACTGGCGCACTCCAAAAGCTGTCGCTCGGGTTGGAGTGCGGAGCGAAGGGGGCTATCGACTTGTATGCTCATTGGTTTTCCATGATTGGCAGCGCGGTCCGTTCGTCGAAGCAGGCGAGCATCGCCGCGCCCATGTAGGGATTCCGCACGTCGCCGGCCGCCTGGAGCCAGACCGCGCCGCCTTGATCCTGGAGAAACATCGGGCAGCGCAAAGCCAGCACGTCGCCTTGCCCGCCGGGCGGCACGCCGGTTGCGGCGACCAAGGCGCGGAAGGGCACGCTTAGTTTGCCGAAAGCGAGACGCGCGGCCGCGAGATCACCCGCTTCTGCTAGATCGGCCGCGCCGGTGAGCATCGTCTTCAAGGCGGCGGTCCGTGAATGCCAGAAGTGCGGATCGTCCGGCAGTTCGATGGCTTGCAGCTTGCCGAGCGTCTTTTTGAAAGCGGTGGCCGCGCTCGACCCGCCCTCGATCGAATCCGACGCTAGCGCGCTTTGTATAGTTAGGTAGGCATCGAGAGCCTCCCGCAGCGCCGCCTCTCCGGCCGGCGGCAGCGCGACCAGTTCATTAGCATTGGCTTTCGCTATCTCCGGCGCCTGCTCCGCGGCCGACTCGCCTTTCATCATCTTCGCCAGCGCCTCGCGCATGTTCGCCTCGCTATCGAGCAGGAATTGTCCGGACGTGACCACTTTGTCTCCCGGTTCCAAACCCGAGAGAATCTGGATCTTCGCGTTCTCCGTCGTGATCCCCGTCTCCACCGCGCGCGGCTCGAACTTTCCTTCGCCGAGGCTGACAAAGGCGACCTTGCGTTTGCCGGTGTCGATGACCGCGGAACGCGGGGCCAGCGTCGCTTCGGCAGCGAGCCGGTTGCGAAGCTCGACACTTGCGAACATGCCGGGCTTGAGAAGGCCGGTGGGGTTGTCGAACTCCAGCCGCACCTGGACCTCGCGGGTCTTCTTGTCCAGGTAAGGATAGATATAGGCGACTTTTCCCTCAAACGTCTGGCCGGGGATGTATTCGAGCGTCATCACCGCTTCCTGCCCTTCCTGGATATAGGGAAGCTGATATTCATAGGCCGTCACCATCACCCACACCTTCGACAGGTCGGCGATGCGATAGACCTGCATTCCGGGCTCCACCTTCATGCCTTCATTAGCGTGCTTCTGCGTGACGATGCCGGTGAAGGGACTCTCGATCAGCAGCGTCTTCTCCGGCGCGCCGCGCTTCGCCAGCGCCTCGACCTGCTCGTCGGAAATGTCGAAATACTCAAGCCGGGTGCGGGCGGCCTCGATCAGCGAGCGGTTTCCGCCGCGCCGGGCGATGAGATAATCTTCCTGCGCGGAGTAAAGCTGCGGCGAGTAGAGCGAGAAGAGCGGTTCGCCTTGGCGCACGCTCGCGCCGAGGGAATCGACGTTCAGGTTTTCGATCCAGCCGGAGACTTTGATGTTTACGTCGCGCACGTTTTCCTCGTCGTAATCGACGATGCCCACGGTGCGGAGGCTCTTGACCAGCGGCCCGGTGGCGACCTCCTCCACGCGCACGCCCATGTTTTGCACGACGACCGGGTCGATCGTGATCTCGCCGGAAAACTTGCTCGGATCGAGCGGGACGAGGTCCATGCCGCAGATGGGGCAATCGCCGGGAGCCGGCAGGATCACCCACGGGTGCATCCCGCAGGTGTAGTATTGCAGCGAACCGGGTTCGTGCGTGTGGCCGGTTTGCGGCCGCTCGGGTCGGCTTTGAAAGTAAAGTCCGGCCCCTATAGCAGCCACGACGATGAGTGCCGCCATTAGATAAGTCCTATGTGTCTTATGGGTCATATACGTCCTATTTCAGAGGTTCGCCGACCGCCTGTTCGAGTTGGGCGATGGCTTTGAGATAGGCGGCGGTGCGCTCGACGAGACCGAGCGCGGCCTCGTTGTAGGCGCGCTGGATGTCGAGGACATCGGTCAGCGTCGCGGCGCCCGCGGTGTAGTTCGAGGTGACCGACTCGTAGGCTCTCCGCGCAGCGGGCACGATCTTGCTGGCGAACCGCTCGCGCTGATCCAGGGCCGCTTTCGCGACGGCGTAGGCGCCTTGCACCATCGCGGTGGTGTCGAGCGTGAGCTGCGTCCGGCGGGCGACGGAAGCTTCGCGCCGCGCCTCGGCTCCACGCCTCTGCGCGCCGAGCTTGTCCCACCAGATCGGGACGTTGACCGTCACCGTGCCCATGATCGGGTCATTCCCGCGGTCGGCGGGGTTCGCCATCATGTTTTCGCCCGCCTGCGTGTAGTCGATCCCGAGCGTGAAATCGGGATAGTAGTCGAGCCGTGCGAGGCGCACGGCGTAGGCGTCGCGGGC
>JBGTNO010000044.1:0-13550 GCA_041743065.1 Chthoniobacterales bacterium | reverse complement strand
TGCCTGGCAAGCGAGGATGATGCCGCCGGCCTTGTCGTCGTCGTCGAGCGCGTCCTGCACTTCCTGATCCACCTCGCCTTCAGTCATCTTCACCTTGCACACGCCGCAGGTGCCGACGCGGCAGGAGAACTGGATTCCGATTCCGAGATCTTCGGAAAGCTCCAAAATAGTTTGCCTCGGCGGGCTGTCTCCAGACTGGAGATCCTCGCGGATTTTTGCCGACTTATTGCTTTTGGAAAATGTGACCAGCGGGCCAGCGGCTGCGGCAGAGGGTTTGGCGGAGGTCCCCGCGGGAGCCGGGCTCGGCTTGGGCGTGCCGAAGGCTTCGGTCTTCACCTGCTCCTTGGGAACTCCCAACTCGGCGAGGAGGGCTTTCGCCGCGTCCATCATTGGGATTGGTCCGCAAATGTGGATTCGCCGCGAAGTGAGGTCGGGAACAGACTGCGTGAGTAATTCCTTGGTTAGACGCCCGCGCGGGCCTTTCCAGTCCGCCCCCTCCGCACGGGTCATGGTGATAATGACGTGCAGCTTGGGATTCTCGCGCTCAAGCGCTCCGATGGCGTCCGCCAGAATATAGTCGGCTGGCGTGCGACAGACATAGATGAAGTAGATGTCGCCGGGCCATGACTCCTCGCTGAGATAGCGGCTGATGCTGACCATCGGCGTGATGCCCACGCCGCCAGAAAGGAGGACGATGCTGTCGGCCTCTTCTCCGGTGAAAGTAAACTTTCCGACCGGGCCGCCGGCCTCGATCAGATCGCCTTCCCTGAGCAGGTCAACGATGTGCCGGGAGACTGCGCCGCGTGGCTCACGCCGCACGGTCAGATCGAGGTATTCGCGCTGGTTTGGCGAGGATGAGATGGAGTAGGAGCGATTCATCCTCCCACCGCCGATCCAGAAGGCCACGTTCAAAAACTGACCGGGCACAAAAGTGAAAGGCAGGTAGCGCTCCCCGGAAGCCGGCAGGAGCCGAATCGTTTTCACACTCGGCGTTTCCTGGATGACGCTCCCGACGCGAAGCTGTCCGCGCCAGTTCTTGGTCATAGGCGGGGGTGAGTCTTTGTCATCGGCTACAGACGGCGCGGCTGTTTTGGAGGCGACCTTGCTCATTCCGATGTTGCCTCCATCATTCAGCCGCCGGTTTATCCGAAGCGGCAGCAGGCTCGGACGAAGGTTTCCCACCGGCAAGCTCGGGGGCGGATCCTGGAGGCGGCGGTCCTTTGCCCGCCTCGATCCGCCCGAAGAGCGCCGCCGCGCGACGCATCTTGAAGAAATACATGGCGATCATCGCGAGCGCGAACCCGACAAGCAGGATCATCGTGAAGAGGTGAAACGGCGTGACGCCGAGGAGAGTGCGTGGCTCTTCGCCCGGCAGGGGATACGCGAGGTTCATCTCGCGCCGGAACCATTGCAGCGCGATGTCGCCCGGCGCCTTGCCCTCCGTCAGCGCGCGCTCGGCGGCCACCCCGCTGTCAAATCGCGAGAGCCCTTCGCGCAGCCGCGCGGTGGCTTCCTGCATCGCCTCGAAGTCATCCATGCCCGTCGCCGTGCCCAGGGCATCGAGGCTTTCGGACATCAGCCGCGTGCCTTCCCGCATTCGCTCCCGTGCCTGTTGCGAAATCTCCTCGCGCTTCTCCGGCGTCAGCTCCGGGAGATTCATGAGCGTGGGGTAGAGATCGCGCGGCTTCGGCGCGCCCATCTTCTCCATCATGCCTCCCATACCACCGCCCATCATGCCACCCGCACCCTCCGGCGGACCTCCACCGACACCCGTCGGCGGGCCCATGCCCCCCGACGCCCCTTTGTCGGACGCTGGCCCCATGCCACCGGCACTGGGACCTCCGGCTGCCGCGGCCGTGGTGCCTGCGGCACCCGGATGATGGCTCGCGTGTTCTCCCGGCGTTTGCGCGCGCAGATCTTGCACCCATAGTATCCCGACCAGCAAACCGATTGCTGCGCCGGAGCGGATGAGGCTCCGCCGGTTGAATGGTTGAAAGGTTGAGTTCATCATTGTCATCGAGAAACAGCGCTCGCCCTGACGACTCGTCGTCAGATGGTGCCGTCTCATTGCGCTATCAAAGGCATCGATTTCTGTCTGGCGGTTTTCAGAGGGATCTTTTCGGCCCGAATCATCGCGGCAAAAGGCGGGCTGCCGCTACGCATCCTTACGGAAAGAGTCCGCATTTTTCCCGATCCACGATCCCCTTGTCAGCTCTGTCCAGCCGGTGACGTTCTCGATGCAGCTTTCGCCTCATTGCCCTCGATCACGTCCAGGCGTTGGGTCAATCAGCCGGGCCGCCCGCCGCGATGTCCGCAGTGACGCCTTCCGAGAACTTCTCGAAGTTCTTCGTGAAAAGACCGGCGAGCTTTTCCGCCGTGGCGCGGAAGGCTGCGGCATCGGCCCAGGTTTTCTCCGGCAGCAGAATTTCCGACGGGACTTCCGGGCATTGCGTCACGACTTCGAAGCCGAAAACCGGATCGCGCTGCGTCGGCGCGGAAGCGAGCGCGCCGCTGTGGATCGCGTCGATGATCGCGCGGGTGTAACGCAGTTTGATGCGCGCGCCGGCGCCGTAGCTCCCGCCCGACCAGCCGGTGTTCACGAGCCAGACGTTCACTTGATGGCGCTGCATTTTCTCCGCGAGCAGCTCCGCGTATTTCGCCGGATGCCAGACGAGGAATGGCGCGCCGAAGCACGCGGAGAAGGTCGCTTGGGGCTCGGTCACGCCCATTTCCGTGCCCGCGACTTTCGCCGTGTAGCCGGAGATGAAATGATACATCGCCTGCTGCGGATTGAGCTTCGAGACAGGCGGCAGCACGCCGAACGCATCGCAGCTGAGAAAAATGATGTCGGTCGGATTGCCTGCGACGCACGGGATCTTCGCGTTGCTGATGAACTCGATGGGATACGCGCCGCGCGTGTTCTGCGTGATGCTGATGTCGCGGAAATCGACGCGCCGGTCGTGCTCGCCGAAGACCACATTTTCCAGCACCGCGCCGAAGTGCAGCGCGTGGAAAATCTCCGGTTCCGAGTCGGGCGTGAGGTCGATGGTTTTCGCGTAGCAGCCGCCCTCGATGTTATAGATGCCGTGCTCGGTCCAGACGTGTTCGTCGTCGCCGATGAGCCGCCGTTTCGGATCGGCGGAAAGCGTCGTCTTTCCCGTGCCGGAGAGGCCGAAGAGGATGGATGAGCAGTCACTCTGCGAGTCGGCCGTGGCCGAACAGTGCATCGAGAGATTGCCGGCTTTCGGCGCGAAATAATGCACGACGGTAAAGATGCCTTTCTTCATTTCGCCCGCGTATTCGGTGCCGAGAATGACCATCTCGCGATCTTCAAGCGACAGGTCCACCGAGGTCGTCGAACTCATTCCTTTCGTAAGCCGATTCGCCGGAAAGCGGCCCGCGTTGTAGATGACGAAATCGGGTTCGCCGAATGCCGCGAGTTCCTCCGGCGACGGCCGGATCATCATCGTGTGCATGAACAGCGCGTGATAAGGCCGCGAGCAAATGACTCGGATTTTCATCCGATGCGTGGCGTCCCAGCCGGCGAAGCCATCGACGACATAGAGCCGCTCGCGCGTATTGAGGTAGTCCTTCGCCCGCTCGCGATTGATCAAATAAGTCGGCTCATCGAGCGCCACATTGACCGGTCCCCACCACACCTCGTTCTCGGATTCCGCGCGGCGAACGATTCGCTTGTCCTGCGGCGAGCGCCCCGTCTTTTGCCCCGAGTAGGCGATCAGTGCGCCGGTATCGGAAATGGCCGCACGCTCGTCGTAGCGGATCGCCTCCTCGTAAAGCAGCGCGGGTGAAGGATTGCGGAGGACAGTTTCGACGTGAAGGCCGTATGGAGAGAGGTCGCAGGTATTCATGAGTGTGAAAGTGGCGGTATTTCCGCCATGCCCGCAATCTCTACGGATTCACGGTCCGATGCTCCGCATCCGCCCGGAAACACTCCGCATTTTTTCCGATGAAGTCCCGAATTCCCTTTTTCACGAACCAGACTTGGAGGAAGCCACTATACGTGCGAATTCGGGTTGCTCGCCTCGCGACCGCCGGCGTTGAAACTACGTTGCGCGTAATGGCCAGCCGACACTGTCGAACCTGAAGAATCGGCCCGCTGACGACATGCGCTCCCTCATTCGTCGAAACCGCGGATCAAGAGTCGAGATCCATGATGATCCGTCGAGCGCGTTGGAACGTCTCGGCGCAGTGCGGGCAGCAGAGATCGACGCATTTCGATCCGATGGTGACGCAGTTTGCGTCATGGCCGAGCCTCTGCTCGCAGACGGCACAGCAGCGGGGTTCGGTGGCGTTCGACGATGGAGGCAGACTTGCTCCGAGGGCCTCCGAAAAACAGTCTGTCACCACAGCGATGCGGCGGCGTGACAGCGTCGTGAAACCGTAACCGAGGAAGAACAGGCGTCGTTTGCCAGCCCGCCAGATTTCCAGGTTAGCACTGTCGAAAGAAACACAAGGGCTGGTCATTTGCGCGCTTATCTGGACCGTGCCTTGCGCGATATGAAAGGTGACGTCATCCGCATCCGCTCGGCAGCCAGCGCCGGTGGAGCTTTGCAGATGAACTCGAAGTGACATAAAAATGGATGGGATGCCGGTAGAGGGAACCGCGGTTTATCTGCCACGGCTCCCCCCGTTTTGCGCCGCTAGTTGGCGCGGCTCGGCATGGCGGAATCCGACATGGGCATTGTGCGATTGGGAGGTCCCATTCGATGACTGCCACTCGGTTCCACGCTCGAACACGCGCTGGTCGCGAGGCCGAGAACAGCCAAGGCCAGCGCAGCTACTGCAGTGGTGAGGTATTTCTTCATATTTTCTCCGTTGGTTGCGCCGGGTTCACGTTTGTGGAAGCGGACTTCTGGCCCGTTCCCGCGATTATCCCGACAAACCAAGGCTAGGCGGAGAAAGGTTCTCCTGCTCCGCATCGCTTTGGAAAAACTGCGCGTTTTTTCCGGTGCCATCCGCGCCTGTGGATGGCGTAGTCCGCCTGCCGTGACGATGGCTCTTCAGAAGCGACGGGCGTGGAATAAACGCGCGGTCTCCGGGGCTGACGCATCATACAGATAAGAACCGTAAGGATGAGAAATCGCTAACCGGCGGCTGGCGCGAGGCTTTTCCGCCATTGGCCTGGGGCTTGGCCGACCACCTTTTTGAAGACGCGATTGAACTGTGAAAGGGACTGGAAGCCAACTTCGAAGGCGACTTCGCTGATTCGAGCGTTCGGGTTGTGCAGCATGTTCTTGGCTTTCTCCACCCGCACCCGCGCGACGTACTCGACGAAGTTCAGGCCGGTCGCTTTCTTGAACAGCTCGCTGAAATAGCTGGCGCTTACGTTCACTATTCCGGCGATCATTCCGAGCGAGACTTCCTCCTGAAACCGGAGGTCGATGATTTCTCTCGCCCGGCGCACCGCGGGCGGTTCGCTCGGCTGCTGCTGGAGCGCAAGTTCATTACCACATCCCGCGAGATGCTGGGCGAAGACTTCGAGCAGCCGGACGAGAGCGCTGTATTGCTTTTGGGATAGAACTCGCGTCGCGAAGTACGCCTCTTCGGCCTGCTTCAAATCGATGTGGGTGCCCAGGCGCAGCAGCTCTTTCGCAATGCGGTTGAAGCTCGCACGGCTGGGGTGATCGACGAGGATGTGGCCGGTGTGCAGGAAGGCGACGAGATTTTCGCCCACGCGCACGGGCACCGCCGTCTCGCACAGCCCGGCGAAGCATTTCAACGTTTTGGGTTCGAACCGAGCCGTCTCTTCCAGCCGCTGCTGCAGCGAGTAGCAGGAGGCGCAGGAGACGTTCGTCTTCGCCATCAGCGCGCAGAAGGGCGATGCCTTCGAATTCTTCGGACGCTGGATGGCATTCAATCCCGGCGCGTGGAGGCCAAGCGGCAGGCCGGTGGCTTTCGTAAATGCCTGGCGGTAGTCGCGATAGATTTGCGATTTCGACAGGCCCGCGAGCACAGCTCCCTTTCGCTTCTGGGTTTTGGTGGAGTCGATCATCCTGTGTCCTTCTTTTCCGCCGTGCCGGCTTCGTGCAGGCGGCACGCGAGCAGTTGCAGCTCGGCTTGCAGCCAGTGATCGAGCGCGCGGCCTTCGGGCTGGCCTTCGCAAAGGTAGATGAAGTAGGCGCACGCCTCGATTTCCTCACGCGTGGGTAGTGGCGGATGCGGCGTGGTCTCAGTCATGGCACAGTTTCAGGAAACGGCGACGACACCCGCTTCTTTTAATAGAACGAAATTTTCGTTGGAAACCCTCACGATTTTTACGGCTGGGTGGCGGAAAGATCGACGACACCGCATCGGCTTTGGGTCAATCCCATGAAAGGGTTCTCCGGAACGGGTGCGCGCTGCACCCAGCGCCCCATGCGATCGGTCAGGCAGGGACTGCATTTCATCGGACACGGCATCGCGCACCACATGACGTAGTAGCCGTCGTTCCGCGCAGCCAGCTCGACCGCCTGCTTGCTGATTACGGAGAAGGCGAGACGCGCAGTTTCCAGAGCATCGCTCTCGGCAAGCTGCCGGCTCGCGTCGGCGACCACTGGCCGATCGTTCCACTGCTCTTGCATCGCCGTGGCGGCGCGCTTCGCCGCCTCCAAATCATCGTGGGCGAGGGCAGAGCGGATTTCCTCGTAGCGAGCGAGGAGCGCGCGGTCCTCCTCCGTGAGCCGATGCGGCCGGGAGCCGAAGACAATAAACGCCGCGAGGCAGAGTCCGATCACCACGACGCCCGCGATGAGCCAGCGGAGGCGGCGCATATCGAGTGTCTCCGGTTGTGCGGCCGGGCGGTGCGGCCCGGCTGAGGATTTTATCTTCGCCTTCATCGCGGCGGTTCGCTGGCTGGCTTCAGCTCTGCGAAAAGGTTCTCCCATTGATGCGATGGGCTGCCTTCTTTCCAGAAAACGTCGAAACTCGTGTTCCGCGTCTGCGGCGAGCGAAGTGCCTGGACGAAGACTTCGGCGACATCCCCGCGGCTGATCCGGTATTGGAGCGAGAGCGGATGTTCCTCGGTGCTGATCTCGATGGCCTTTTCGTCTGGCGGCCCGTCGCTCAGCACTCCGGCATGGATGATCGTGTGGGCCAGGCCGCCGCGGCGGATTTTCTCTTCGACCAACCGACGCCAGTGCAGCGTGCCGCCCTTGAGAAGGTTCAGGAGAAAGCCGCCAATCGACCAGCGCGTGGTGCCCAGCGCGCTCATATACATGAAGCGCCCCGGCAGGGCGGCTTTCTCTGCCGCCGCGAGAACCGCCAGAGTTCCATCATGGATCATTTCTTTCGCCCGGCTGCGCGGAATGAAACGCCGGGGCAAACCAGCCGTCACAATGAGATGATCCACTCCATCGACGGCAGCAGGCAAGGTCTCCGGTCGAGTGAGGTCGCCGCGAACGACTTCGACTTCCTCGCCCATTTTTTCCCGAGTGGCTTCCGGGTGGCGGGTCATGACGCGCACGCGGTATCCATCGCGCAACAGCCGCGTGACGATTTCGCGGCCCGTGCCGGCGGTTCCGCCGATTACGAGTGTGAGTTCATCCTGCTGCATTGTGCGATGTGTCTGCGTTTCTGTTCATGCGTTGACGCCGTGGCCACGTCGGAAATAGGCCATCGTGCCTTGACCGCCGTAGAGAGCTATCAGATTCTCCGGCTTCCTTTCGAGAAACCCTGACACCGCTCGAAGAACTGCCGGGTAACCCGGCACTTCGCTCGGGAAGGTGCCGTCGCCGCAATCCATCAGCACGCACACACCGCCGGATTCGAGCCGTTCGTAGAGATGACGCAGGCAGTGCAGCACGGCCGCTTCGTGGGCTTCCGGGTCTCCACCTGTTCCCACGTCGAGGTGGGCAAAGCAGATCCGGTCGGGCAGTCGCGAGGGTATCGTTTCGTCAAAGGCGCCCCGATGAATCTGCGGTAGCCGCGCCTTCACGTTCGCGAAATTCGCGCGAAGACGCGCCTCGATGTCCTCCTCCGATCCGAGGAAAAAACCTGAGCCGAATGAATCGAAAACATGGACGACGCGCTTATGGTCGAGATCGTGGGCCACGCGTGTGAGCAGTGCGGACGTCTTGCCCTCGAAGCATCCGCATTCCACCACGTCGCCAGCCACACCGCCTTGCAAGACATCGGTGAGAAGCTGAATCAGACTGAGACGCTGCTCCAGCGTCGTCATATCGAAATACCCGTTCACGATGCGCTCCAGCCGGAGGTCGGCATTCATTTTGCGCAAGAGCCGGTTCACCCGTCGTGCGAGACGCGGCAGCTTTGGCTCCCAGTCTGGAAACAGCGTGAACGCAAGCCGCTGACTCATCGATGTTTGCCGGATGTGGCGGCTCTCGACCGACCGGGTTGTCTTTTAGCGATGAGTCGGGGGTCTGCCCTCACCACAAACGGCAGGGCGCTCCGGGCGGGAGACCGGGGAAAGCTGGGCGGAGTCATCGCGATGGCACGGGGCAAGTCCATGTGAACACTGCTTTCGCTACGGTTTCACGGACCCGCACCCGAGCATGGCTGCGCCCATGTAAGGATTGGCGACGCGCTTGTCGGTTTGCACCCACTCGCCGCCCTTCACCATAGGGCACGTCATCACGAAGTAACCGGGCTGCTTCGCAGCGACTTTCGCCGCTTCCGCGCTGAGCACCTTGAATGCTTCGCGCGCATCTTCGAGCGACTTGCTTTTCGCCAGCGCCTCCGCGCCTTCCGGCTGCGGATCGAGTCCGGCGAGAGCCACCGCGGCTTTTTGCGTGGCCGGGAAATCGTCGGCGGCCAGGGCGGTCCGCGCGGCTTCGTAGTCTTCGAGAAATGTCTTCTGCCCGGCGGTGAGCGTCGAGGCCGCATCGGGAGCGGATTTGTCGGCCTCGGCAACCTGGGGTGCGACTTGAAATCCGAACGAGGCGAATTCATTCACGCCGTGAATCTGGGTTTGCAGGAAGAGCTTCAGGTAGCCTGCTTTCTCCGGCACGACGTGAAAACTCAACTCCGGCCCGCCGCGTTCCGTTTCGGCTTCCGGCTCCTTGCCCATCGGATGAACGTGCGTGACGGAATCGAGCGACCCGGTGAACCCGACCATGTGCGCGAACGCTCCCATGAGCGGCTCCAGTCCGGCGAAATCTTTGCCGTCCGCAGAAGTGATCCTCACTTTGACTAGCGAGGCTTTTCCGGCTTGCAGCGGCTGGCCGACTGCGACGGTGAGGGTGAAATGAAGAGGCTCGACGGTGCCCCCGAGCTCATCGGTGGTGTTCACCTTTTCAACAGCCGCAGCGGGGTCGCCTTTTACCATCACGGTGGTCTTCGCGTATTCCTGCGCTCCGGACGCGGTGGGGACCAAGTCCGCCCAGACGGTGTATTTTCCACCAAATTTCGGATTGAAGGCAAAGCGATAGACGCCCGGCGTGTCGGTGGGGTCCGGGTGCGCGTGCTGATAGTCGGCGAGGCTTTCGTCGATGATGAGCAGATGAATCTTCTTGGTGTGGGCGACTTTGAGCTGGTCCGGTGTCACCGGTTTTCCGTCCGCGCCGGTGAGGCGGATCTCAGCGGGGACCGAGCTGCCGGCGGCGAAAAAGTCGTTGGCCAGAATCTCCGTGGTGATGGTGGCTGCGCCGTGCGCTGCGACGTCATGATGCGCGGCGGCGGGTTTTTCATGTTTCTCGTCCGCGACGGAAAGCGGAGCGCTGGTCAAGAGCGCGGTGGCCGAGGCGATAAAGACAGTGAATGCGATAGGTTTCATAGCTTGTGAAGCAGAAGGTGGCGGGTGAGAGGCGGCGGCTGGTCGCCGGGCCTCCCACCCGCTTTCCTCGGGTTTTTTGTTGGGAGCTGGCGAGGGTTAGTTGAATTGCCCCATGAGCTGCGCGAGCACCGCGTCGAACTTCTTGAGGTTAGCTTCGGTTTTGGCCTGGTCGCCGCCGTCGCCGCTCTCATCGAGATCTTCGGCGAGTTTGCTGATGTTTTTCACGGCGCCCTCGACGCGCGCTTTCTTGTCGGCCGGTGCCTTGGCGGGGAGCGCCTTAGCCAGGTCGCGGATGGCAAAGGCGTGATGATGCACGTCTTCGAGTTTCTTGTTCTTGACCGTGGCGGCCAGTTCTTCGTCGTGCTTTTTGATTTCCGCGAGGATTCCCTCGGTCGTATCAGGCACCTTCATCTCGGTCTTCTTTTCGTGACCGCCCTCTTCGGCCGAGACGATGCTGGTTCCCGCGAGGCCGAAGGCCGCGCAGAGGCTGGTGGTAAGGATCAGGTTCTTTAGTTTCATCGGTTCTGTTACTTCTGTTTTATGGTTTGCTGTTGGTTAATTCTCTGCCGTGATCGGAATGACTAGGCAGAGAAAGGGATGACGCGGGCGCGAGTTCGGCGGTGCCTTCGTCGAGCGGGTCGATGGCTTCGCGAGCCACGTATTTCTCCGCGGCTTTGCGTCCGAATTTATAGAAAACGGCGGGGGTCACGGCCATGTCCAGAATGGTGGAGCTGATGAGCCCGCCGATGATGACGACGGCCACGGGATAGAGGATTTCCTTGCCGGGCTGGCCCGCGGAGAGGACGAGCGGGACGAGGGCGAGGCCGGTGGTGAGCGCCGTCATGGTCACGGGCACGAGCCGCTCGAGCGAGCCGCGCACGATCATGGGCTTGTCGAATTTCTCTCCCTCGAACTCCATGAGGTGAATGTAGTGGGCAATCATCATGATGGTGTTGCGCACGGCGATGCCGGCGAGGGTGATGAGGCCGACGAGGGTGGCGATGGAGACCTGGCCGACGAGCAGCCAGGTGAGTGCCAGTCCGCCGATGAAGGCGAGCGGGATGTTCAGCAGCACCTGGGCGACGATCATCGCGGAACGGAAGTGGGCGTAGAGGATGAGATACATCGTCAGCAGCGTGGCGGCGGAGAGGATGCCGATGAGTCGCGAGGCTTCCTGCTGGCTCTGGAACTGGCCTTCGAAGCTGATGAAGAAGCCCTGCGGCAGGTGGACATTGGCGGCGAGCTTTTCCTGGATCTCGCCGACCACGGCGCCGAGCGCGCGCCCGGAGACGTTGGCCTGCACGACGATGCGGCGCTGCACGTTTTCGCGGTTGATGATGTTCGGCCCCTTGCTCTCGCGCACGTCGGCGAGCAGGCCGAGCGGGACCTTCTGGCCGTTCTCGGTTTCGACGAGGGCGCTGCGGATGGCTTCCACGCTGTCGCGCGCGCGCTCGTCGTAGCGGACGAAAATGTCGTAGGTCTTCTGCCCGTCGAGCACCTGGGCGACGGTGCGGCCATTGAGCGCGGTCTCGAGCGCTTCGTTCAGTTCGCCGGCCTGCACGCCATAGACTTTGGCTTTCTCGCGATCGACCTGGATTTTCACCTGCGGCATAAGCACCTGCTTCTCGATCTGGAGATCGACGACGCCCTCGATGTCTTTCATCTGCGCTTCGACTTCGGCGGCGGCGGCGCGGAGCTCGTCGAGATTCTGGCCGAAAATTTTCACCGCGATCTGGGCGCGGATGCCGGAGAGCAAATGGTCGAGCCGGTGGGAGATGGGCTGGCCGACGTTGAGAGCGATGCCGGGGATCTCGCCGAGCTTCTCGCGCACATCGTCGAGGATCTCTTCGCGGGTGCGGTCGGATTCCCTGAAGTCCACGTCGATCTCGGTGAAGTGGACGCCCTCGGCGTGCTCGTCGAGTTCCGCACGTCCGGTGCGGCGTCCGGTGGAGATGACTTCCGGCACGCTGAGCACGAGTTTCTCGGCGATGGTGCCGATGCGATTGGACTGCGTGAGCGAGGTGCCCGGCGCGGAGATGACGGTGATGGTCGAGGTGCCTTCGTTGAAGTCGGGCAGGAAGAGCTTGCCCATGATCGGGTAGAGCGAGAAGGAGCCGACGACGAGGACAAGGGCGATCCCCATGACGGCGTAGGGATGGCGGAGCGTGTAGGTGAGGATGAATCGCTCGTCGAAGGCCTTAAGCTTGCGCACGAGCCAACTGTCTTTTTCCGCCTCCATGCGCTTCATCCGCGGGAGCAGGTAGGAGGCGAGCGCGGGGATGACGGTGAGCGAGACGATGAAGGAGGCGATCATCGCCACGATGGTGGCAACGCCGATGGGGGCGAAAAGCCGGCCTTCGATGCCGCCCAAGCCGAAGAGCGGGATGAAGACGAGGATGATGAGCAACGTCGCGAACAAGATGGAATTTCGCACCTCGGCGGAGGCGTCGGCGACCACGCGCAGGGTGGGGCGGGGCTTTTCGGCGTGCCGGTTTTCGCGCAGGCGGCGGAAGACGTTTTCGACATCGACGATGGCGTCATCGACGACCATGCCTATGGCGACTGCGAGGCCGCCGAGCGTCATCGTGTTGATCGTGATGCCGGCCCATTTGAAATAGAGAATGGTGACGACGAACGAGAGCGGGATGGCGGTGAGCGTGATGAAGGTGGTGCGGAAATTGAGCAGGAAGAGAAAGAGGATGATGACGACCATGATCGCGCCGTCGCGGATGGCTTCCTCGACGTTGGCGATGGCGGCCTCGATGAAGGTCGCCTGCTTGAAGAGCGGGGTGATTTTGATGTCCTCGGGCAGGCCCTTCTCGATGTCCTTCATCGCCTCCTCGACCTGCCGGGTGAGCGTGATGGTGTCGGCGCCGGGCTGTTTCTGCACCGAGACGATCACGGCGGGCTGCGCGTTCACGCCGGCGTCGCCGCGCATGACCTGCTTGCCGAATTTCACGTCGGCCACGTCCTTGAGCAGGATGGGAACGCCGTTGCGCGACTCGACGACGGAGTTCGCGATGTCGTCGATGGACGTGGTGCGGCCGATGTTGCGGACGAGTGCTTCCTGGTTGGCGCCTTCGAGAAAGCCGCCCGCGGTGTTCGCCTGCGATTTCTCGGCGGTCTCGGTGACCTGCGCGAGGGTGACGCCGTAGGCCGCCATTTTCTCGGGCGAAGCGAGCACCTGATATTGCTTCACGCCGCCGCCGATGGGGATGACCTGCGAAATGCCGGGGATGGTGAGCAGGCGCTGGCGCACGGTCCAGTCGGCGATGCTGCGAATGTCCATCGGCGCGGTTTTTCCGCCCTCGCTGGAGAGGCCGATGAGCATGATTTCGCCCATGATCGAGGAGATCGGCCCCATGATCGGACTGACGCCTTCGGGCAGTTTTTCCGCAGCGAGCTGGAGGCGCTCTTGGATGAGCTGGCGGGCGCGGTAGATGTCCATGCCCCAGTCGAACTCGACGAAGATGATCGAAAGCCCTATGCCGGAATTCGAGCGGACGCGCTTTACGCCGGGCGCGCCGTTGAGCGAGGTCTCCATCGGCCAGGTGACGAGGGTCTCGACTTCCTCGGGCGCGAGACCGGGCGCTTCGGTGAGGATGGTGACGGTCGGGCGGTTGAGGTCGGGGAAGACATCGACCGGCAGTTGCATCGCGACATAGCCGCCGTAGATGAGGATGAGGATGCTGGCGGCAACCACGAACATGCGGTTGCGCAGGGAGAATTCGATGAGGCGGTTCAGCATGGCGACGGGGCCTTACTTGGAAGTGGCGACGGGATGCTCGGGGCGCGAGACGGGCGCGGGCTTTGGAGCGGA
>JBGTNO010000043.1:0-3748 GCA_041743065.1 Chthoniobacterales bacterium | reverse complement strand
CCGACCGGCGCGCTGGTCGGCGGAGGCGACACTGATTTTTTCGATCAACAAGGTATTGATACCTCGGTGGGGATCGAACCGCGCCACCCGCGCCAGCCCGCAATCGATGACCACCGTCACGCCGTCAATGGTGAGCGAAGTCTCGGCCACGTTGGTCGCGACCACGATTTTGCGCTGCTCGTAGCGGGCCACGGCGGCGTCCTGATCGGAGGGTGAGAGTTCGCCGTGGAGCGGCAGAGTGAGAAAATCTTTGCGCCGCTGCCGCAGCGTCTGGATCGTGCGGTGAATCTCATAGCTGCCGGGCATGAAAATGAGGAAGTCGCCTTCGGTGCGCGCGGCCAGTTGATCGACGGCGTCCGCCGCCAAGTCCCAGACTGGCGTCTGGCCGGGTGCGCGACTCAGATACTCGATCTCGACTGGATAAGTCCGCCCGCTGGAAGTGAGCACCTCGCAGGGCGCGAGATAACTCTCGATCGTCTTCGTTTCCAGGGTGGCGGACATCACCACGATCGCGAGATCGGGCCGGGCCGTTTCTTGAATCTCGAGCGCGCGCGCCAGCGTGATGTCGCCATGGAGATGGCGCTCGTGGAATTCGTCGAAAACGATGGCCGACACGCCGGGCAGCGCGGCCTCGCTCAGCATCTGCCGAAGCAGGACGCCCTCGGTGCTGAAGCGGATGCGCGTGCGGGCGGAGGATACGTTTTCAAGCCGAATCTGATAGCCGACTTCCTGGCCGAGCTGGCTTCCGCGTTCGCTGGCGACGCGGGCGGCCAGCAGGCGCGTGGGAAGCCGGCGCGGCTGCAGCACCACGATTTCGCCCGGCTCGGCCAGTCCGCGGTCGAGGAGGATTTGCGGCACCTGGGTCGATTTGCCCGAGCCGGTCGGGGCCTGCAGAATGAGGCGGCGGCTGGTGCCGAGAGCGGCGGCGATGCGCGCTTCCAGTTCGTATATAGGCAGATCGCGCGGGTTCATCGACGGCGCGGATTCTGCGGAATAGGGTGGGGAGCGTCCATGCTCATTGCGTTTCACAAACCCTACGGCGTGCTGTCGCAATTCACGCCCGACGGTTCGCCGCACCGGACGCTGGCGGATTTCGGCTTCCCGCCGGCGGTCTATCCGCTGGGGCGGCTGGATGCCGATAGCGAAGGACTGCTCCTCCTCGCGGACGAGCCGGACTTGAATGCCCGCTTGCTCGATCCGAAAAACGGTCACCGGCGGACCTACTGGGTGCTGGTCGAACGCGAGCCGGATGGCGCGGCGCTGGAAAAACTTTCTCGCGGGGTCGAGATCACCGGACGCCCGACGCGACCCGCCCGGGCGAGCATTCTCGATCCGCAGCCCGACGTTCCTCCGCGCGATCCGCCCGTCCGTTTCCGGAAAACGGTGCGCGATGTCTGGATCGAGCTGGAACTCACCGAGGGCCGCCATCGGCAGGTCCGGCGCATGACCGCCGCAGTGGGACATCCGACCCTCCGCCTGCTGCGCGTGCGGATCGGGAATCTGCTGCTGGGAGATGATCCGCCGGGAAGATGGCGGGCGCTCGATGCGGCGGAGCGTCGCCTGGCCCTGTCCCGAGAATAAAATCTGGCTTTGGTTTCTCCATTGTAGAAGGCGCGTGGAAGGATTAGATAAATCGCCACCGCGCCCCGCACCCTATGAGCACCACTGAAACTTCCGTCAAAGAACGCTACGCCGCTGGCGCCCAAGCCGCCGAGGCCGCGCTGTGCTGCCCGGTCAATTACGACCCGCAATTTCTAAAAGTGATTCCGGAGGAGGTGATCGAGCGCGATTACGGCTGCGGCGACCCGAGCCAGTATCTCCAGCCGGGCGAGACGGTGCTTGATCTCGGCAGTGGCACCGGCAAGATTTGTTTCATCGCGTCGCAAGTCGTCGGCCCCGCCGGAAAGGTCATCGGCGTGGACATGACGGACGAAATGCTGGAAGTGGCGCGTCGCAATGCTCCCGTGGTCGCCGAGCGCATCGGTCACGCCAATGTCGAGTTCCGGAAAGGCCGCATTCAGGATCTCGGCCTCGATCTGGAAAAGCTGGACGCGGAACTAGCCGAACGCCCGATCAGCAGCGCGGCGTCTTTTCTCGCCGCTCACGAACTGGCCGAAGATCTCCGCGTGCGCGCGCCGCTCGTCGCCACCGACAGTATCGATGCCGTGGTGTCGAACTGCGTGCTCAACTTGGTCGAGAGCCGCGCGAAGCGGCAGCTCTTCGAGGAAATCTTCCGCGTGCTGCGCCGGGGTGGACGGGCCGTCATTTCCGACATCGTTTGCGACGAGGAAGTGCCGCAGGAGATGCAGGACGATCCCGAACTCTGGAGCGGCTGCATCTCTGGGGCGCTGACGGAGGAGGGCTTTCTGGAAGCGTTCAGCGAGGCGGGTTTCTACGGCATCCAGGTGCTGAAACGCGATCCCGCGCCTTGGCGGACGGTGCAGGGGATCGAGTTTCGTTCGGTGACGATCGAGGCGTTCAAGGGGAAGCAGGGTCCCTGTTTCGAGCGAAATCAGGCCGTGATTTACAAAGGCCCCTTCAAAGAGGTGCTCGACGACGACCATCACCGGATGGAGCGCGGCGTGCGTTACGCCGTCTGCGACAAGACGTTCAACCTCTACCGCAAAGCGCCTTACGCCGGTTACTTCGAGTTCATCGAGCCGCTGCACGACATCCCGCTGGAGGAAGCCAAGCCCTTCGACTGCGGTCGCACGGCCATCCGTCACCCGCGGGAGACGAAGGGGATGGACTACGACGCCACCACCGCCGCCGCCCAGTGCTGCGACGGCGGAAGCTGCTGCTGAAAGGACCGCCGCCTGCGCCCGGACAGGTTAAAAACCTGCCTTACGGTTGGCTCGGGAGCTGATACCTTCCCGGAGTGGAAACGCGTGAGTTTGCCGAGCGAGTGCTCTTCTCCAATTTGCTGGAGGAGAAACTGACGCCCGCGCCCGCGCTGACCGATTACCAGTCCGGATCGGCCATCGCGACGCCCGGCGCGCCGGGGCGGCCGGTCGAGCTGATGATGAATCGTCCGGGCAGCTCGACTCGTTTTCCGAAAGAGCCGCATCTGATCGACGAGGAGCAGCGCGGCATCCTGCTCCACTTTTTCTGCAATCACGAGCTGCTGGCGGCGGAGTTGATGGCGCTGGTCCTGCTCAAGTTTCCCGACGCGCCGCGCGAGTTTCGCGCGGGGATTGCGCAAACTTTGCGGGAAGAGCAGCAGCACACCCGTTGGTATCTCGAGCGGATGCGCGAGTGCGGGGTGCGCTTCGGCGACTTTCGGCTGAATGGTTTTTTCTGGGATCACATCGCGCCGATGGAGACGCCGCTCGATTACGTCACCCGGCTGAGTCTCACCTTCGAGCAGGCCAATCTCGACTACTCGCGCCACTACAGCCAGGTCCTGCGCGAGGCGGGAGATCCGGCCAGCGCGGCCATTCTCGGCCGGATTTATCGCGATGAAATCAGCCACGTTGGCTACGGTCTGAAATGGTTTCGCCGCTGGAAAACGGCGGGCGCGAACGACTGGGCCACGTATCGGCGGCTCCTGCCGTTTCCGCTTTCGCCCAGCCGGGGGAAGGGGAGCGTCGCCTTCAATCGCGAAGGCCGCCTGCGGGCCGGACTCACCGAGGAATACGTGCGCGAGATCGAGCTTTTCGAGCAGTCGCGCGGGCGCACCCCGAATGTCTTCTGGTTTAACCCGCATGCCGAGGCCGAGGTGGCGGCGGATCTGGCGGGGCGGGATTTC
>JBGTNO010000042.1:0-9801 GCA_041743065.1 Chthoniobacterales bacterium | reverse complement strand
TAGCTTTTCACTGTGTCGCCGTAAACCTTCCTGATGGCATCCTGAAACGAGGTGCCCGCCAGCACTTCATCGATAAACTTCGGGAAGTTCCCCGGGGGAAACTCCGCGTACATATAGCGCACCAATTTTTCCGAGGTCTGGTAGAGCCGGAAGACTTCCTCTTCGCTGTCGGGATAGGCCGGCAGGGCGATCAGGGTCTCCAGCGGCAGGTTCGCCATGAGGAGATCGCCCTGGTGGCGGCCGAGAGTCTGGTGCTTGCGCGCCGCCACGCTGGCGCTGCCCATGTATTCGGCGAATCCCTCCGCCAGGTAGAGCGGCCACTGCCGCCGGGGATAGAGCCGGGCTACCACGGCGTGGGTGCACTCGTGGGCCAGGGTCTGCGAATCGAAACGTTCCGGGCCGCTCGACCGGCGGATATTGAGGAAAAGCTCATCGCCGTAGGCGAAGCTGACGGACCACTGGGGCGTGTCCGGCGTCTTCTGGAGGAACGCTCGCCACTCGTCCTCGTCCTCGAAGATGAAGACATGCGACTTTTTTTCATAACGATCGCGGGAGGCGTGCAGCGCCTCGGCGACGAACCACAGGGCATACTCCACTTCGCGCGCCACTTTCCTGGCCTCGGTCACGCGTCGGAAATGAAGAATGAAATTGGGTGTCTCGGCGTGGCGCCATTTCTGGGGATTGAAATCCAGCGCGATCCGGCCGCTCTCGCTCATTTCGAGTTTGGGCAGTTCGTCGGCTTGGACCTCTTCGAGCGGAATCTCGCGGGGCGGCTCCGGATTATCCGCGCTGTGGAGCGCACCGGCAGCGAGCAGGGCGGCGGCGAGGAAGATCCGGCGGAAGCTAATCGCGGGCGACCGCGTAGGGACGAAAGGCGGTTTCGAGTTCACCCGGGGAATTGAACATCCCTCCGTAAGACTTGGAAAGCGCGCTTTCGAAGGATTGCCCGTTTTGGGACGCCTCGAGCAGAACGCGAAACTCCGCCTTGCCGCGCTGTTGCAGGAAGCTGACCAGCCGGTGACTCTCGGCATAAAAGGCGGTCACGGCGGCGTCCCCGGCCGGGTAGGCGGTCTGGCGCACCAGCTCGGCCACGGGCAGGTAATGAGCCGCCTCCACCGCATCGGACCGGGGACGCGCGGCGAAGGAGCGGGCGCGCAGGAAGCTGGCGTGGCCAATGATGGAGGCATATTCGGCATAGCCTTCGTCCAGCCACAGCGGAAGCTTCCCGAAGTGCCTCTGCAGGAGGGCGTGCACGATTTCGTGACCGAGCGTCCGATCCTTGAACTTCATCGAGCGGTCCCGCAGCAGAAACAGCGAGCCGCCCGAGTGGATCCCGCCGCTCCAGGGGTCGAGGCTGGCCTGGCCCTGGAACTCGCGCCACAGGCCGGGCTCCTCGAACAAAAAAATCGCTACCTTGGCCGCGGGCTTCGGCTCGGTCGGCAGGGCCAGGTCGCCGCTCACCACCCGGTAGTAAAATTCCGCCTCCACCGCCACGGGGGTGGCCGCGTAGCTGTTAAAATAGTGATAAACAAAGTGGTCGCTCTCCGCGTGCTTCCACCGCGCGGGAGCGAGGGCCAGGGCCGTTTTTTCCAGGGGGGAAGTGGGCGGCACGCTCAAATGGGCCAGGGGCTTTTCCTCGAGGCCATCGAGACCGCGGCGCGCCAGTTGAGCGCCTGCCGGTGGCGCAACCCCCCCCGCCAGAGCCAGCCCCAAGACGCTGGTGAAAACAAGGATTCGCCGGGAACGGATCGCTCGAATCATTGTTCTCGATAATACGAGTTGAAAAAATCTGCGCTGGCACCCACGCTCAGGCACGGTGAAAACCGTTTCCCAATCAAACAAGATTCAATCATGCAAAATAAATCCAAATCCCTGAAACTACCTTTGACCGGCATCCTCGCGGCTACCGCGACCGTCCTGTCCTTCACCGCCTGCGAAGTCAAAAAGACGCAGGAAGGCGAAATGCCCGACGTAAAAGTGGAAGGTGGCCAAGTCCCCAAATATGACGTCGAAGGTCCGGACGTAAAGGTCGAGGAGAAGACCATCAAACTCCCGGATTCCATCACCGTGCCCGACGTGGACATCGTGACTCCGGAAGAGAAGCGCGCCGGCGGCAACATCGAGGACGGCACCGTGGAGGCTCCCGCTGAAGCCACCCCAGCTCCGGCGATGTAATTCTCGGGATTTCCCGAAGTAACTCCGAAAGTCCCGGGTGGTTCGCCGCCCGGGACTTTTTTTGTTCGAGCATGAGGGCATGGGGCATGGTTTCCAGGTTCGGCGCAGACTCCCGGGCGAAGGCCTTTTACCGGGTGCGCTCGAGGATTTCCTCCAGATTATCGAGGCACATCTGCGACCAGCTCTCCAGGGAATCGCGCCGCGCCCGGAGTTCGTCCGGGGAGAGAAACGCCAGTTCGGTGATCATGGCTTCCCGTTTCACCACCTCCGCCGAAGCCAGCCGGAAAACGTGGATCACGCCCAGATGCACCCGGCCGACTTCGTTGCTGTCGTCGTTCAGCAGGGCCACGATCTGATCGGTGAAAGCCGTGCCGACCCGCAGTTCCTCGCGCACTTCCCGCTCCACGCCCGCGCGATAGGCCGCCTCGTCCATGGCGAAAAGACCTTCATCCAGATCGTTCATATGGCCGCCGATCCCGATGGAACCCTTGGCCACCAGCCGCTTTTCGCCCGCTTTTTTTCCCCGCACGTAATGCAGCAGCCGGCCACCGTGCTCCAGCAGCACGTAGGGAATGATCTGCTTGTGCGCGGGATCGCCCTCGGCCTGCGACCGGGGCAGGAAATGATTGTTCTCCCGCGCCAGGAACTTCGGGAGGTAGCGATCGACTTCGAACTCCACGCCCTGAAAACTGCCGAGCTGGTCCAGCAGGCTGCGTTTCACGACAAGGATCATTTCTTCGGACTGGCTCATGAGGCGGGCAGTTTCCGTGGAGGGGTGGCCGCTGTCCAAGGGAAAACGGCGGATTGCCTACGCGCCGGGAAAACCCGAAGCTCGCCGCGTGAAATATCGAAGATTTGGTCGAACGGAACTGCCAATGCCCGTCTTTTCCTGTGGCGGAATGCGTTTCCAATACAAATGGGAAGACGTGCCGCCGGAGGAAATCCCGCCGGAAAATCAGGCGAATCTCGAAGAGACGGTCCATCGCGCGGTCAACCTCGGCATCAACCACCTCGAGACCGCGCGGGGTTACGGCTCGTCGGAGATGCAGCTGGGCCGGTTTCTGGGCGATTTCGAGCGCGAGCGGCTGATCATCCAGACCAAGGTGGCTCCCACCGCCGACCCGGACGAGTTCGAGCGGACTTTCGAGAAATCGATGAGCTACCTGAAGCTGGATCACGTCGATCTGTTCTCGCTCCACGGCATCAACAACGCCGAGGTGCTGGAATGGGCGGTGCGACCGGGTGGCTGCCTGGAGCGCGCTCTGAAGTTAAAAGCCTCGGGCCGGGTGAAACACCTCGGTTTTTCGACGCACGGCTCCCGCGAGGAAATCATCAGGGCCATCGAAACCGACGAGTTCGACTATGTGAATCTGCACTGGTATTTCGTGAACGATCTCAACTGGGCCGCGGTGCGGGCGGCCGCCGGGCGCGACATGGGCGTCTTCATTATCAGCCCAACCGACAAAGGCGGAAAACTCCACGAACCGCCGGAGAAACTCCGGGCGCTGTGCCAGCCTCTCTCCCCGATCGTGTTTAACGATCTCTATTGCCTCGCCCGCCCGGAAGTGCACACCCTGAGCATCGGCGCGGCTCGGCCGTCGGACTTCGACGAGCATCTGCTGGCTTTGGATTATTACGAGGATATCGAGACGACGATCGCGCCGATCGCGCGGCGGCTGCACCAGGAAATGGCCCGGATGGTGGGCGAAGACTGGTTGCGCGGCTGGTGGAAAAACATTCCGGAATACTATCAAATGCCGGGCGAGGTGAATGTGCTGGAGATCCTGCGGCTGTGGACCTGCGCGCGTTCCCTCGACCTGGTCGAATTCGGCAAGATGCGCTACAATTTGATGGGTAATGCCGGGCATTGGTTTCCCGGTAAAAATGCCGGGAATCTGGATCGCGAGCGGTTGCGGGCCAAAGTGGCGGGAAACGAATTCGCGGATCGCATTCCGGAGATTCTGGACGAGGCCCACCAACTGCTGGCCGGCGAGGAGCGGCAGCGTCTCAGCAAATCTGACTAGTCATATGAAAAGAACTATTTTGTCGGTCACGATCGCCAGCGTGCCGCTCTTTTTTCCGGGTTGCAAAAAGAGCACCTCGGAGATGTCGGAAGAGGCGCGCGACGCCATCAGCCAGGCCGAGGAAAGCATCAATGCCGCCAGCGACTCGCTCTCTTCGATGAAGGAGCGCGTGACGAAGCTCCAGGAAACCATCCGGCGGGAGTCGGCTCGCCTGTCGAAGGTCGCCGACGAGCAAATCGAAGTCAGGGAGAAACAACTGCGGGAATACCAGGGCAGGCTCGATCAGGTTCCGCCGACGGCGCGACCGGAAGCGGCCGCGCTGGTCGAGGAGATGCGCTCGGCTTTGGACGAAGCGAAAATTCAGGCCCGGAAATTCGCCGCCGCCCCCCCGCTGGATAATCAGCCGCAGAGCGAAGACCTCAGCGATCTGCTGGACCGCATCGACCGGAAAGCGCGGGAATTGCGCGCGAAGCTCGGCGAACGCTGAGTGACTAGCCTTTGGTCAGAACGCGGGCCTGTTCCTGGCATTTCAGGCAGAGCTCGGCGGCCTTGAAAGCGTGCGCCTGGGTCATGGCGTTTTCCGAGCGATTGAGGCAATCGAGAATGAAGCGGCCGAAAAACGGATAGCCGACCTGACCGTTAAGATCAAGATGTCGCTCGCCGTCGCCGTTGACTAGATATAAGTGGTTGCCGGTGGGATGGCGGGCGACATCGATGTATTTGCGCAGCTCGATATAGCCTTTGGTGCCCACAATCGTGGTGCGGCCATCGCCCCAGGCGCCGAGGCTGTCGGGCGTAAACCAGTCCACGCGATAATAGTTGGTCGCCCCGTTATCGGCGATGAGGTGTGCGTCGCCGAAATCCTCCAATTCGGGGTAATCGGGATGATCGAGGTTGCCCACCGAGGCGCTGACGACTTCGGCGTCGCGCGCTCCCGAGAAATGGAGGAACTGCTCGATCTGGTGACTGCCGATGTCGCAGAGGATGCCGCCGTATTTCGCCTTCTGGAAAAACCACTCCGGCCGGCTGGACGCGTTCAGGCGATGCGGTCCCGTGCCGATTACGTTCAGGACCCGACCGATCGCGCCATCCGCAATCAGATCGCCCGCGGCCATGGCGCACTCCACATGCAGACGCTCGCTGAAATAGACCATGTATTTCTGGCCGGTTTTTTGGACGGCCTTTTTGGCCCCCTCCAACTGATCGAGAGAGGTGAAGGGGGTCTTATCGGTGAAATAGTCCTTGCCCGCTTCCATGACCTGGATTCCGAGCGGTCCGCGATCGCAGGGCACGGCCGCGGCGGCGACCAGCTTGATCTCGGGATCGTCCAGCACTTCTGCCAGGGAACGGGCGACCTTCGCTGCCGGGTAGCCGGTCTTGAGTTTTTCCAGTTTGGCCGGATCCGCATCGTAGATCCAGCGCAGCTCCGCGCCCGCCTCAGTGAGAGCGTTGCACATGCCGTGGATGTGGCCGTGATCGGGCGAGACGGCCGCGAAGGCGAATTCTCCCGGCTTCACCACTGGCCGCGGTTTGCCTTTCGGCGCGTAGTTCATCCCATCGGCATTTGGCATGATGACAGTTTCCTAACCGGGTATGACAAAGTGAAGCCCAAATCGTATCCAGGCCGGAATGGTGAGCAGGCCCAGCGCGGAGGTGGAAACGACGGCGGCCAGCGCGACCGAGGTGTCGCCGCCGAAATGGCGCGTCAGCACCACCGGGAAGACCGCGCAGGGCATGGCGGCCTGGATAACCAGCACCCGTTTCAGCTCCAGCGAGCAGGGCAGGACCCGCGCCGCGCCGATAAGAAGCAAGGGAAGAATGAGCAGCCGCAGGGCACAGGCGCCCGCGATCAGAACGGCCTGCCGGCGCGCGGAAGTCTCCGATTTACCCCAATCGGCCAGGCTCGCTCCGGTGAGCAGAAGAGCCATCGGCACCGCCGCGAGGCCGATGAGATGAATGGCTGGCAGGAGAAAGGGGGGCAGCCACCACTCTGCGTGGGCCAGATTCAGTGAGGTGCCGGCCACCACGGCGAGCACCGGGCCATTGATGCCGCGCCGCCAGCCGCCCGCCCCGCGGGCTCCCGTGAGGAGCAGCACGCCCACCGTCCATAGGGCGATCTCGACGCCGAGGTTGTGGGTGAAGAGCACACCCAGCGTGGCGGAGTCGAACAGCGACTGCACGATCGGAATGGGAATGAACCCGTAGTTGCACACACCGATAACGAAGGCAAAGGCGCGGCGCTGGACCGGCTGGCGCAGGCCGATCCAGGGAGCGCTCCACCAGGCCAGGGCGAACCCGGCGCAGCAGGTGAGCAACCCCAGCAAGGGTGGCAGAACGAGATGGCCCGCGTGGCGGATCGCCTCATTGCCAATGAGAGAATCGAGGATCAGGCAGGGCGCGAGAAAATTGACGGAAACCCGCAGCAAACTGGCATCCGCCTCACTCGTGAGCCAGCGCAGCCGCCGGATGGCGAAACCCGCCACGATGACTAGATAGACCGGCGCAACCAGCGCGAGCAGCGAAGAGTAGCTATACATGGACTAGCTACAGCAAGGGCGCGAGAGGCCGGAGCAGGCTTTCCCGGACGCGTTGCGAAAACGGACGCCGCCGGAACTCCGCGAGGTCGATCTCGTCGGAATCGTTTTCCAGATCATCGGTCAGCACTTTCTCCAGCTCGCGGGCGATCTCTTCGCTGCGGATGAGGGCATTGGCCTCGAAATTCAGATGCATCGAGCGAATGTCGAAATTGGCCGATCCCACCATCGACCAGTGGTCATCGCAGAGCGCCACTTTCGAGTGATTCATGCCCTTGCTGTATTCGAAAATGCGGACCCCGAACTCGAGCAGTTCTTCGTAATAGGAGCGACCGACCTGGACGAGCCATGGATGGTCGCTTTTCTCGGAAATCAGGAGGCGCACGTCGATGCCCCGCGCGGCCGCCATTTTCAAGGCCGTCAGCAGCGGCTCGTTGGGCACGAAGTAGCCCGCCGTCACCCATAATCTTTTCCGGGCGGAGGAGAGCAGCGCCACCATCGACATCTGGATCGGATCCTCGCGCACGTCCGGGCCGTCCGACATTATTTGCACCAGATCCCTGGCCTCACCGTATTCGGGATAGTATCGCTCGCCCTCGAGTTTCAGATCGGTCGCGTAGAGCCAGTCCTCCGCGAATACCTGCTGCATCGCCGCCACCGCCGCCCCGCGCAGCTCGATCTGCACATCGCGCCATGAGCCCAGTTTGGGGTCTTCGCCGGCGTATTCCCGGCCGACGTTCATGCCGCCGATGAAGCCGACGCGTCCGTCGATCACCTGGATCTTGCGGTGGTTGCGCAAATTAACCACCCAGCGATTTTTGAAAGGCGAGATCGTGCGGAACCAGGCGAAATGCCCCCCCGCCGCCTGATATTCGGTGAACATTTCATCCTTGGTGTCGCTGCAGCCGATCTGGTCGAGCAGCAGGCGCGTCTCCACTCCGCGCTGGCTGGCCCGGGTGAGCGCCGCCAGGATTTTCCGGCCATAGGCGTCGTTGTGGAAAACGAAGAACTGCGCGTGCGCATGGTGCTTCGCCTCCTCGATCGCTTCGATCAGCGCCGGATAGAAACGGGTCGTATCGACCAGAAGCCGGGCGCTCTCGACCTGCGAGGTGGGCGCGAGGTTGATCCGGCCCAGCAGGCCGATGAGCTGGCGGTCGCGCTCGCCGCATCGAGCGATCAAGGACTCGGCCTCCGGTTCGGCGGAGCATTCCTTCTCCATGCCCGAGCGCGGGGCGGAAATTTCCTCGCGCTTGCGGAGGTGCTTCTTCGCCATCCGATCGCTGCCGAGCAGGCCATACGCCAGCGGCCCGAAGAATGGGAAAAGGACGATCGCCCAGCACCAGCACAGCGTCGAGATCGGCGAGCGGTTCTTCAGCAGGATGTGGGGGATGAGAATCCAGGTGAGCAGATAGGCGAGGATAAGGATGAGCTTCCAATGCATGGGCGCGCGGGGTCAGAGTGTGGGCGGTTGCACTATGGAGATCACGGTTATGTCTTACAACGCCTGGAGTGATCACCCGGCCCATCCGCCCTGGGCCGCTCGGCGAGAGGCCTGCGCCCAGATTTTTCGGGAGACGGCGGCCGATCTGGCCGGGGGACAGGAGTTCACCGCCACGATGCTCGACGATCTGGAGAACCTGCTGCCGGAGTACCGTTGGGTCGGAGCGGGTCGCGACGATGGCGGGCGGGCGGGGGAGTTCACCCCCATATTTTATCGCACCAACCGGGTAAAATTGCGGGAGAGCGGCACCTTCTGGCTCGCGCCCGACGAGAAGGTCCCCGGCCTCGGCTGGAACGCGCGCTGCCGCCGCACCGCCACCTGGGCGCGGGTCGAGATGCGGGAAACTGGCCAGCGTTTCTGCTTCATCAGCACCCATTTCGATCATCTGGGGAAGGAGGCGCGGATCGAGAGCGCCCGCCTGCTCATCCGCCGAACTCCCGAGCTGGCTGGGGGCCTCCGGGTGATCGTCGCCGGCGACCTGAACTGCCGCCCGGGCTCGTTTCCCCACGATCTGATGACCCGCGAATGGAAAGACGCCCGAGCCGCTTCGCGCCAGCCTCCGCGGGGCCCGGAGAACACGTGGCGAGGCTGGTCGCGCCTCGGCCTGGGTCGCGCCCGGATCGACTACCTCTTCGTGCCCACCGGTCTTCCGGTCCACAGTTACACCACTCTCGACACCCCGGCCGCTCGACGGGCCTCCGACCATCTCCCGGTGGTCGTGCGGCTGGGACTCTTTCCGGGGGAAGCGCGGGCAAATGGAAAGATCGGACGGGCGATAATCAATATCCTCTGAAACGGAGGTCTCGGCTGCTTCCGCGACCTCAGAGCGCCGCCGGTCGCCAAGACCCAGCGAAGGGCGGTTTTGGTTTCTCATGCGCCCGGTTCCGACTACTGTTCAGGGGAACAGTATGCTTTACGTCGAACTTCACGCCGCCAGCGCCTTTAGTCGAGCCCATGACGCTGACCGAGCGCGTCGCCGCCGATTACGCCAGCACGGAGAAGACCACTGGCCCGCATCCCATGGCCCTGCTGCGCGCGCGCGTGCCCGAGCTGGCAAAAGTCTGGCGGGCCGGCGAAGTGCGTCTGGGTCGGCAGGGCCAGATCATCCGCATCGCCGGTCACGTGATCTGCCGCCAGCGCCCCGGATCGGCGAAAGGCTTCGCCGTTCTCAGTCTCGAAGACGAGACCGGCATCGCCAACGCCATCGTCCCCGCCCGCGTTGTTCGAGCAACATCGCCTGCTTATACCTGGTAACGCTAACCTGAAATGCGGCTGGGAATGGGCTGGACGGATGGAGGGCGGGGGGCGAGAACGGGAGCGGTTTCGCGCAGTGAGCGGCGCGGAACTCCCCCCCAATGCCCCCAATGCCCCCAATGCCGCGCGGAAACCCCCAAGAGAGATGAGATGACCCTATGAAAGCACACCCTATGAAACGGCCAATGCAGGAAAAAGGGACCGGGGGTGGATACCTTTGGCGTGCGGTGGGCGGGGTGGCGCTGGCCGGGGTCGCGGGGCTTCTGGTGGCGTTTGGCGGCACGGATGCGCGGGAACCCGGGAGCGCCACCCC
>JBGTNO010000041.1:0-15652 GCA_041743065.1 Chthoniobacterales bacterium | reverse complement strand
CTCGCCACTGTAGCCGCCGCGTCCACCGCCGCCGCCCCCCCCACCACCGCCACCGCCCGCTGGACGAGGGCCGCGGTCTTCACGGGGACGAGCCTCGTTCACCGTCAGGTTGCGACCTTCCATCGGCTGGCCGTTCAGGCCGTTGGTGGCGGCGTCCGCCGCTTCTTTGGTGTCCATCGAGACGAACCCGAAACCGCGCGAGCGGCCGGTGGCCCGATCCAACATGATGACCGATTCAGTGACTGTGCCGTATTGGGCAAAGAGATCTTGAAGGTCGTTTTCTGTGACATGGAAAGCGAGGTTTCCAACGAATAGTTTTGTGCTCATTTGACTTGTCTGACGCTGACTGCGGCTCACGAGCTGGACCCAACCATGGGCCCGGAAGCATCACCGATTCGGGGAAAACTCATTGATCTCTGAAGACTGACAGCTAGCTGATTAGAAGCCGCAGTATCAGCCGGACTGGCCCGAAGGCAAATCCTAAATTGCAAAATCTGCTCACAGTTTTCTCTTCGCTCCGATGGACAAATCCCGCCCGCGAACCCAGATTCGACCCATGCCAGATCCCATCGAAGAGTCACCCGGCAGCCTGGAGGTGCGCGCTTATTTCGTCCGCGAGCGCAATGTCCTCCTCACGCGCGCCGAGTTCTCGCCCCTCTACGTGGATTACTACCTGCATCTGGCCGAACATCAGATCCGCCCCGAGGCGCGCGCGGATGGCATGCTGAAGGAGCTGCTCGCCGCCGTCACGCTTCACGCCGCCTCGCGGCCCCGGAACGAGACCACGGCCTGGACCGTCCATTTCGAAGACCCGCTGCTCAACCTGTTCGCCTCCGCGGCCGGCCAGCCGGGCAGAATCGTCGGCCAGCAATTCGCCGAAAACGTGAAGCCGACCGGCCAGAATCTCATCTACTCCGACATTGTGCGCGGGGCCGATCCGGTGCGGCGCAGCGTGGTCAATTTCGAGGGGACTTCGCCTTTCCGGGCCGCGGAGACACTCTACGACCTGAGCGAACAGCGCCTGGGCCGCTACTTCCGGCACGGGGTGGAGGACTTCGTCTTCGCCACCGCCCAGCCCGATTGCGACGTGTCCTGGCTGGAGAATCTGGATGATGAAGGCATCCGCTCGATCGACCGGACCGAGCAGCTCTCCATCCTGGAAACCCGCTACTACGACTGGAACTGCGGCTGCAACCAGAAACGCGTCCTCGACCTGCTCACCGCCTCCGCGCAGGGCGATTTCGACGACCTCTTCGAGGATCAGGACAGCCTGCGCATCAGCTGTCCGCGCTGTGGCGGGCGCTACCTCATCACGCGCGAGGCGATGGAGGCCTACAGCGCCGAGATTTTCGAGGGCTAGGAAAAGGTGCGGACCATCGCCATCGATCCCGCCCTGCGGAACACCGGTTTCGCCGTCGTCGAGGGCACGGCCGCCCAGCCGCGCGCGCTCGCCTACGGCACCATTTCCCAGTCGGCGAAGATGCTGCCATCCGGCTGTCTGGTGCGCATCCATGAGGAACTGCGGGCCGTGCTCGAGCAATTTCAACCTGAATGCGCCGCGGTCGAGGGCGTCATCTTTGTCCAGAGCTACCGCACCGCCATCACCCTGGGAGCCGCGCGCGGAGCCGCCTTGCTGGCCCTGGCCGAGCGGGGGCTGGCCATTCACGAATACGCTCCGCGTCGCGTTAAACAGGCGATCGTCGGGCGCGGAGGCGCGGATAAAACGCAGGTCGCCTTCATGGTGCGCGCGCTCTACGGCCTCACCGAAACCCCCGCGCCCGACGCGGCGGACGCTCTGGCCATTGCGCTGACTCATCTGCAATCCACCGATCCCGCCCGCGCCGCGCTCCACCAGCCCGACTTTCTATGATCGAGACTCGCTGGCTCGGTCGCATTTCCCACGCCGAGGCGCTGGAGATTCAGGACGCAACGGTCGCCCGCGTGCAGGCGGACCCCGCCGCCGAGACGCTCCTACTGCTGGAGCATGAGCCCGTTTACACCATCGGACGGACCCGCGATCAGAGCAGTCTCCGCTCCACCGCCCCGTTGCCCTTTCCCGTCGTGGAGACGAACCGAGGCGGCCAGGCCACCTTCCACGGTCCTGGACAGTTGGTGGGTTACCCCATCCTCGCCCTCGCCCGGCGCGGACGCGATCTCCACGTCTATCTGAGGATCATCGAAGAGCTTCTGATCGAGGGCCTGGCGTCCTATCGGATAGAAGCGACCCGCCGCGATGGGCTCACCGGCGTCTGGGTGGGCCCGCGCAAGATTGCCTCGATCGGGGTCGGCGTGCGCCGCTGGGTTTCCATGCACGGTTTCGCCCTCAATATCGGAGCCGATCTCACCGGTTTCGATCACATCACTCCCTGCGGAATCTCCGGGGTGGAGATGACTTCGATCAGTCGCGAGATCGACCGCGAAGTCCCGGTGGAACAGGCGGCGGCGACCTTTGGACAAACCTTTTCGATCGGTCTCGCGCGCCATCTCCCCGCCGCCGCGCGGTGAAGTTCATCCTCACCCCTGAGACGAGGCGGGGTGCGGCCCACTGCTGTGGGGATGCTCAGGATTGAGCGACCCTGGAGGGATCGATGGTCTGGGGATCGAACGGATATTCCCTCAGTTCCCGGGCGATGGATTCCGCTTTCTCCTGGTCCGGCACCAACATGATCGCCTTACCATCCACCAGGATCACATACTGACCGGCGTATGGCCTGATCACGACCCGATCAGGCTGGGAGGGTTTCTGCATTGCACTCAATACATCGGAAACCAAGCGCGGAGCGGATGCCGGGGCGAGCCCAGAGGAGCGGTAACGTGGCATTTTTCCGGGTCGGCGGACTTCGTTGCCGGGCCGGAGGCGAGACTACTTCGGGATGATGAGCTTCATCCCCGGCTTCAACGACACGCCGCCTTCGAGCTGATGGTAATTGGCATCCTGGAGGTCTTTCCAGCGGCTGCTGCTGTGGTAAAACTTGCGCGCGATCGCGGCCAGGGTGTCGCCGGGTTCGACGGTGTAATAGCGCGCATGGGACGGCGTCTTATCCTCCCCGGCCACCCGCTTCGCCGGATGGGCGATGCTCCGCTCTCGCAGCGTCTTCACCTTGGCCTGCAACTCGGTGACCTGCTGGGTGAGATTTAGATTCCGGTTCCGCAATTGGGTGGCATCGCGCGAGGTGAGGATCGGGCCGGTGGCCAATGAGGTGATCGCTTTGAGCTGATCTTCCTTTAAAAAAGAGCGGGCGTCCCGAGCCCACTTCCCTTCCGGGTCCAGCTCCAGATACCGCCGGTAATGGTGCATCGCGCCAATCGGATCGTGCAGTTGGTCGTCGTGGATGAGCGCCATCTTATAGTGAACTTCCGCCGTGGCGACCGTGCCATCGAGGGCCGCTTCGTAATGCGCGATCGTCTCGGGAAATTTCCCGCGCTCCGCGCTCTGCTGCGCCTTCTCCTGCGATCGGAGCTGCTGCTGCCGCGCGACTTTATCGCAACCGCCGAAGGCGAGCAGCCACCCCGCCAGCAGCAGCCTCGGCGCTAGAGAGCCGCTTCGGAAACTTCCACCACCGTTTTCAGCACCTTCACCCGGGCGTACCACTTGTAGTTGGCCGGCACCACCGTCCAGGGAGCGGCTTCGGTCGAGGTCCGGGTGAACATTTCCTGGGCGGCGAGGTTGTGTGGATCCCATTGCTTGCGGTTGCGCCAGTCTTCGTCGTTGATTTTCCAATGTTTGTAGGGGTCCGCCTCGCGAGCCTTGAAGCGGTAGAGCTGTTCGTCTTTGGAGATGTGCAGGTAAAATTTTACCATGATCGAGCCGTCGTCCGTGAGCGTTTTTTCGAAGGCGTTGATCTCGTCGTAGGCGCGCATCCACTCCACCTCGGTGGCGAAACCTTCCACCCGCTCGACCAGCACGCGACCGTACCAGGAGCGATCGAAGATGGCCAGCTGGCTGTAAGCCGGGAGTTTCGACCAGAAACGCCAGAGGTAATGGTGCTGATATTCCTCCGAAGTGGGTTTCACGATCGACCACACCCGCAGGAGCCGCGGATCGAGCCGCTCGACCACGCGCTTGATCGCCCCGCCTTTCCCCGCCGCGTCGGGGCCTTCCATCACGATGATCATGGACCGCTTGCGCTCCCTGAGCTCGAGCTGAACCTCCAGAAAGCGCAACTGCAACTCCTTCAGCCGCTGCTTGTAATCGCCCTCCTCGATCTGCTTGTGCGTCAGCTCGTCGAGGACGATCTCTTTGGTGCGCTTACCGGAAGGCATGCGCTTGGTTATACCGGTCGCCGGCGCTCGCGCAAGTCTGGGGAGCACACGCGTCTCGCGGGTTGTCTTCGGCGTCTCGCCGAAGACTCCGCCGCCAGGGGAACTGCCCGGCGAGACGCCGGCCAGAACACGCGAGACGCGTGCCTCCCCGGGAAATCACCCCGCCATCCGCACGCCATCCGCCGGGGTCAGCAGAGCGATGCCATCGACGATCGGATAGCGAAGCTGACCGTCTTCCGTTTCCAGGAAAAGGCCCTGCTCCACCTCCCGCAGGCGCTGCCCGGTGACCGGACAACGCAGGAGTTCCAGAAGCGTCGCGTCCAGCGGCACGTCAGTATTTCGGCATCGAAGAATCGATCTCGTCCGCCCAGGCCTCGATGCCGCCCGTCACGTTCGTCAGTTTCGAAAAACCGGCCTCGCGCAGCAGCTTGAGCGCCTTGGCACTGCGCGCGCCGGACTTGCAGTGGAGAACGATGTCATCCGCGCTGTCCAGTTCGCTCATGCGCGAGGGCAGGCCGCCCAGCGGGATCAGCTTCGCGCCGTCGATCTTCGCGATGTCGGCTTCGAACGGTTCCCGCACGTCCAGCAACACAAAGTCGTCCTTCGCCTCCAGCTTGCGCTTGAGTTCGCGCACATCCATCTCTGGGATTGGTTCCTCGGCGGCTTCCGCCGCTTCGGCCTGCGGAATGCCGCAGAACTGATCGTAGTCGATCAGCTCGGTAATGGTCGGATTATCCCCACACACCGGACATTGCGGATCCCGGCGCAGCTTGAACTCGCGGAACTTCATCTTGAGCGCGTCGAAGCTCATCAGGCGGCCCATTAGCGGCTCGCCGATCCCAATGATCAGCTTCACCGCCTCGATCGCCTGCATCACGCCGATGATGCCCGGCAGCACGCCCAGCACCCCGCCCTCCGCGCAGCTTGGCACCATGCCGGGAGGCGGCGGCTCGGGAAACATGCAGCGGTAGCAGGGCCCGCCGAGATGCGGCGCGAAGACCGTGCACTGCCCGTCGAACCGGAAGATCGATCCGTACACGTTCGGCTTTTTCAGAAAAACGCAGACGTCGTTCGAGAGATACCGCGTCGGAAAATTATCGGTGCCGTCGATCACGATGTCGTAGCTTTCGGCGATCTCCAGGGCGTTGGCGCTGGTGAACATGGTGTCGTGCAGGTCGATCTGGACGTTCGGATTCACCTCGCGAATGCGATCGCGCGCCGAGTTCAGCTTTTTGCGGCCCACATCCTTCGTGCCGTGCAGAATTTGCCGCTGCAGATTGGAAAAATCGACGATATCGCCATCGACGAGGCCCAGCCGCCCGAGGCCCGCCGCCGCCAGATAGAGCGCGATCGGCGACCCGAGCCCACCAGTCCCGATGCAGAGAATGCTGGCCGCTTTCAACCGCTTCTGCCCCTCCAGGGTCACCTCGGGCATGATGAGATGACGCGAGTAGCGGGCGATTTCGTCGTTGCTGAACTCGATCGATTCGAGCCGGGCGGGGTCAATGATACTCGTGGCCATAGTCGGAAAGGACGAAAAAGGTAGCACGCCAAGCTCCGCGGTCCACGCGAATCTCCCTGGCCGTCGCCTCGCCTTGAACACACCCCTGAAGCGTCGCGGCGCTCCCGCGCGTTTCTCCTCTCCCGAGTGACACCCAGGTTAACAGTCTCCTAATCAACGTTTTTCCCAGAGTTGGCGGATAGACAGATTGTGCCCGTAGCGCGAGCTTCCAGCTTGCCATCCCAACCCCGAGCCGCAGCTCAAATCAGATAAACGACGGCAAGCGGGAAGCTTGCGCTACGGGGCGGCAGATAGGATCGGCACTCAATATACCAAGCGGCAGCTTCACGACTGGGTTGTTCCAATACTGGAGAGGGGTGGCCGGGCAAGGCCGCGTCCGCACGACTTTCGGCTGGCGAAAAGCGGCTGTTCGGATACAACCCGCCAGTGATCTGGCCCTTGCTTCTTCCACTCGCCGCTCTCGAAAACATTAGCGATCCCAATCCGCTGATGATCATTCCGTTCGTGGTGATGCTTCTCTGCATCGCGGCCATGCCTTTCATCAACGCCCACTGGTGGGAACATCACTACCCAAAAGTGGCGGTCGCGCTCGGATCGATCACCCTGTTTTACTACCTTTTCGTGCTGCGGGACGGCATGCGCATGGCCCACGTCGCCCACGAATACATCAGCTTCATCGCGCTGATCGGTTCCCTGTTCGTCGTCGCGGGCGGCATTCACATCCGAGTGAAAGGCGAGTCCACGCCCACGGTCAACTGCGTTTTTCTGCTCATCGGCGCCATTCTCGCCAATTTTATCGGAACCACCGGCGCGTCCATGCTGATGGTCCGGCCCTGGATCCGGATGAACAAATACCGCATCACCTCCTTCCACATCGTCTTTTTCATCTTCATCGTCAGTAACGTCGGTGGCTGCCTCACCCCGATCGGCGATCCGCCGCTGTTCCTCGGCTACCTGAAAGGGGTCCCTTTCTTTTGGACGCTGGAACATCTGATCCGCGAATGGGCCATCGCCGTGATGGGCTTAATCGGGATCTTTTACCTCTTCGACAAGCGCAACTTCATGCGCGCGCCCGCCTCCGTGCGGCATCACGAGACCCAGCACGAAACGTGGAGATTCGACGGGCTCCATAACATTTTCTTCCTCATGGCCATTCTCGCCTCGGTCTTCATCGAGCATCCGCTGTTTCTGCGCGAAGCCATCATGATCGGGGCTGCCATCGGCTCCTACTGCATGACCAAAAAGCCGGTCCACGAGGCGAACGATTTCACTTTCGGGCCGATCAAGGAAGTGGCGTGGCTTTTCATCGGCATCTTCGCCACGATGGTCCCCGCGCTCGATTATCTGGAGGGGCACGCGCACTCCCTGCCCATCACCACGCCGGAGCGTTTCTACTGGGCGACCGGCGCGCTCTCCGGGGTATTGGATAATGCGCCGACCTATCTGACCTTCCTCGCCGCCTCGCTCGGCCTGCACGATTTGAGCATTAGCAGCAGGGCCGATGTCGCCACCTTTGCCGCGCTGCATCCGCATTTCCTGGAGGCGATCTCGCTCGGTGCGGTCTTCTTCGGCGCCATGACCTATATCGGCAACGGCCCCAACTTCATGGTCAAAGCCATCGCCCAGCACGCCAAGGTGAGCACGCCGACGTTCTTCGGCTACCTGTTCCGCTTTGCCCTGCCGATACTGGTGCCGTTTTTCTTTCTGGTCTCGCTCTTCTTTCTCTAAACGGTTGGCGGCGCTGTCTGAATTCGCGACGTTAAAATCGTCGCTCGTTGTTGACAATTTGGAGTAAAGAGCACTACCGTGACCACATGATCGTCAACATTCGGCAGTCCAAAGCTCGCTTGAGTGAACTAGTGGGGAAAGCGGTGGCGGGCGAGGAAGTCGTGATTACCGTTCGCGGTCAGCCGACCGCCCGGATCGTGGGAATTTCGCGGACATCTCCTCTGCCGGATCTGCGGGCTTGGGCGGCGGAGAGACGGGCCGCTCTGGATAGCCTGCCCGGTGATTCTTCTGATTCATCCGCCGAGATACTCAATGACCTCCGAGGCGACCGCCACTGATGGGCTCTTACTGGGATACAAGCTGCGTCCTGAAGCTTTACTGTCTCGAGTCGGACTCTTCGTATTTCCTCGATGCGTTGATCGACACGGAGACGCTTCCGCACGTTTCGGAACTTCTCGAAACCGAGCTCTTTTATGCGTTGCGGCAGAAGGAGATCCGCCAGGAAACTCGAGGCACCAGCGGCCAAAGTCTCTTCGAGTTGTTCCGCGCGGATGTGGACCGTGGTCGCTTTGTCATCCTGCCCATGGGGGCGGATGTTTTCGGACAGGCTCGCGAAATAGCCGACCAATGCTACAGCACCGATTCGCCTATTTTTCTTCGCACTCTCGACGGGCTTCAACTGGCTTCAGCCCGTCTATCCGGCTGCCAGACGATCTACTGCACGGATGCAAGAATGCGGGCCGCCGCGAATTTGCTCGGCCTGAAGGTGCTTCCCGCCCGGTGAGTTACGCTTCGGGCGCGGGCAGGGCGTTCGCGACTCGGACCAGCTCCCGCGCGAGGCTGTCGGCGCGGCGGTTCAACGCGGCGTCGCCATACATTTCGTGGTTGGTCTCGGCGGGCGGGGCGTAGATGAAACGCGGGATGACCAGGCAGCGAAAATCGAGCATCAGACTGTTGGCAAACGGCATGACCGACATGTAGCTGCTCTGCCCGCCGGCGGCGCAGATGAAGCCGACCACTTTGCCGGTCCAGGCGCGACCGGTCAGCTCGATCAGGTTTTTGGCGGCGGCGTTGACGTCGTAATTATAGATCGGCGCGGCGAGGATAACGCCGCGAGCCTGCGCGATCTTGGGCGTGATTTCCTTCACGCCGGGGAAACCGTAGGCCGCGCCTCCATCGCAGAGCGGCAGGTCGAGGTCGGGCAGGTTGATGAAGGCGGAGGAAGTGTCATGGCGCTGGAGATGCTCGAAAGCGATTTCGGCCAGCGCGCGGCTCCGGCTCTCGGGGTTGTAGCTGCAACTGATGACGAGGAATTTCATGGGAGAGGACGGTAGCAGCGAGAGCGGGCGGGGGGTAGGGCGGATTGAGGGCGGTGGCCGGCGAACCGCTTTCCACCCAGACCCTATCGCCGGAAGGCGGTCACGAGGGTCACGTCGTCGGTGAACTTGCCGTCGCGCGATTCCCGGCGGGCGCGGTCGAGGGATTGCGCGATGAACGTCTCGGGATCGGGCAGGCCGCCTTGAAATACATCCCGCAAATCCTCGGTCACATTGCGGGTCGCCACCTTTTTCGGCGTGAGCAAACCGTCGGTGTAGAGACAGAGCGCATCGCCCGGCTCCAGGGTGGCGCATGAACACTCGATCTCCAACTCCCGCGCCAGCCCGATCGGCGGACCCGCGGACTCCAAAAATTCCCGGTCGCCGTTTTTCCGCAGGAGCGCGGCGGGCGGATGGCCGGCCCCGCAGAGGTCGATTTCTTCGCTGTCGTCGGACAGCACGAGGCACATCGCGCTCATGAACGACTGACCTTTGAACACGCCGAACAGGTCGCGATTGACCGAGCGAACGATGTCCTGCGCGGTGGTGTTCTCCGCGATGGCGTGCCGGAAAAGCAGCTTGGTCAGCGTGGTCAGCAGCGCGGCGGAAGCGCCGTGCCCGGTGGCGTCGGCCACCCAGATGAGCAGTGAGCCGTTACCCAGCCGCTGGTAATCGTAAATGTCGCCCCCGACCTGAATGAGCGGCTCATAATGCGCGGCGACGGCCCAGCGTTCCAAATCGGGCGTCCGCTGGGGCAACAGCGCGAGCTGGGTGAGGCGGGCGCGATCGAGATCCTGCTCGTGCGCTTCACGCCAGCTGCCGAGCTCGTCTTTCTGATCCTGCAACAGCCGCCGCATGGCGTGCAGCCGCAGATGCGTGTCGATCCGGGCCCGGAGCACGGCCGCGTTGACCGGCTTGGTCACAAAATCGTCGGCCCCGGCGTTGAGACACTCGATCTCTTGATCCTCCCCGGAATGAGCCGTGAGCAGGATGATCGGCGTCTGCGCGACCTCCGGGTTGGGATGGCTGCGGACCAGCTCGCAGATTTGCGCGCCGTTCAGCTCCGGCATCTGGTAATCGAGCACGAGCAGCGCGGGTCCGCCAGTTTCCAGGATTTGCAGCGCTTCCAGGCCATCGCGACAGCCGATGACCCCGAAACCCAGATTCTCCAGCGAGCGGGTGAGCAGCTTCCGGCCCAGCGGGTCGTCATCGACGATCAGGACATTGAGAGAGGACGTGGGCACGGCAAATCCGATCATTTACAGGGAACGGGACCCGAGGGCAATGACGGCCTCCGCTTCAAATGGCACTTCCCACTTTTCCGGGCCTGCCGTTAGGATGAGGCCGATGGCCGCTCACCCGCGTAAACCTTTCTTCGTTCGTGCCGCTGAGGCGATCGCCCGCGCGATCTACCGGCTGGAGGTGCATGGGGTGGACCGGCTGCCGGAGGGCGGTTTCCTGCTCCTGCCGAATCATCTGAGCTGGGTCGATGCGGTCGTGCTGCACCTGGCCATGCCGCGCCCGGTGCGGTTTGTCATGGTCGAAAACATCTACCGGAACCGCTGGCTGCACCCGTTTTTCCGATCGATCAACGTCATCCCCATCTCCGGCACGCGCGCCAAGGAAGCGGTGGCGACGGCGGCGGCGGCCATCCGCGCGGGCGATGTGGTCTGTCTTTTCCCGGAGGGAGAACTTTCCCGCTCGGGCATGCTGCTCAAGCTCAAGCGCGGCTTCGAACTCATCGCGCGCCAGGCGGACGCGCCGGTCGTGCCGGTCTGGCTGGACCAGCTCTGGGGCTCGATCTTTTCCTTCGCGGGTGGAAAATATTTTACGAAAATTCCGCGGCATCTGCCCTATCCGGTCAGCATCGCTTTCGGCGCGCCGATCCCGGCGGCTGAGGCGGAAGTGGCGCTGGTGCGCGAGCGTTTGCTGGAGCTGGGAGCGTATTGCTACGAACGGCGTCCGATGCTGCGCTCGCATCTCGGGCGCGCCGCCGTGGCGGGGCTGAAGAAACGGCAGTTCGATCTCGCCCTGACGGATGGGCTGGACGACTCGACCATCTCGCGCGGCATGCTCCTGGCGGCAGCCATCGTGCTGGCGCGGCACTTGCGGGAGCACTGCCCAAACGCGCGGGTGGCGGTGGTGCTGCCCCCCGGCAAGGGCGCGATCATCGCCAATCTCGCGGTGCTCCTCGCCGGCAAGGTGCCGGTCAATCTGAACTTCACCGCCGGGCAGTCGGCCATCGAGGCGGCCATCCGCATCGCGCAGATCGAAGACGCGATCAGCGCGCTGGCCTTTGCCCGGAAGTTCCAGGATTTCCCGTGGCCGCGGAACGTGCTCCACCTGGAGAAAATCATGCCGGGTCTGAAAAAGAAGATTCCGTTGGTGCGCGCGCTGGTCGCCATCACCCCGGCGCGCTGGCTCTGCGCGTGGCTGAAACTGCCGCAGACCGGCGACCGCCAGGAAGCGGTCATTCTTTTCACCAGCGGCAGCTCCGGCGAGCCCAAGGGCGTGGTGCTGAGCCACCGCAACCTGCTCGGGAACATCTCGCAATTTGGCATGATGCTGAACTTGACGAAGGACGACACCCTGCTCGCGGTGCTGCCCTTTTTCCACAGCTTCGGCTGCACCGTCACCCTCTGGTATCCGCTGGTGCTGGGCGTGCGGGCGGTGACCTATCCCAGCCCGCTCGAGATCGGAAAAAACGCGGAGCTGATCGCGCGACATGGCGTGAGCCTGCTCATCGCCACGCCGACCTTCCTGCGCGGCTACCTGCGGAAGGCCACGCCGGAACAAATGACCACGCTCAAGCTGGTGGTGACCGGCGCGGAAAAGCTGCCGCGCGATCTGGCGGAGGCGTTCCGGGAGCGGTTCGGCATCGCGGTGATGGAAGGCTACGGGCTGACGGAGACGTCGCCGGTCGCGGCGGTCAATCTGCCGGAACCGCCCGCCCCGGAAGGCGCCAATGTGCAGCCCTCCGCGCGCTTCGGCTCAGTCGGCAAGCTGGCGCCCGGCATGGCGGCGCAGATCCGGCATCCCGAATCGGGCGAGGCGCTGACCCTCCATGAAACCGGGATGCTCTGGCTGCGCGGGCCGAACATTTTCGAGGGCTACCTGAACGATCCCAAACGCACGGCGGAAGCGGTGGTCGATGCGTGGTTCAAGACCGGCGATCTGGCGCGGTTCGATGAGGACGGCTTTCTGTTTATCGAGGGACGCGTGTCGCGTTTTTCCAAGATCGCGGGGGAAATGGTCCCGCACGAGACCCTGGAAGCGCGCATCGTGGAGGTGATGGGCTGGGAGGGCGAGGACGAGCGGATCATCGCGGTGACGAGCGTGCCGGATGAGGCGAAAGGCGAGGCGATCGCGCTCCTGAGCACGCGGGAGATCGATCTGAAAGACCTCCGCGCGAAGTTGAACGAGGCGGGGATACCCAATCTATGGGTGCCAAAAAAACTGGTGCGGGTGGAGGCGATTCCGGCCCTCGCTTCCGGGAAGATGGATCTGAAAGCCTGCCAGCAGGCCGCGCTGGAGGCCAGTGAGGCTTCGCCTTCCCGGGAATAGGCGCCGACCCGCGGTGCCCCTCCAAGCCTACCCCAGCCGGTCGAGCGCGGAGCGGTAGCTGGCGCCGCTCTCGTCCTGATGAGTGATCGTCGTGTTCAGATCGTGCAGGAGACCGTCCCGGAGGCCGTAGATCCAGCCGTGCACGGCCAACTTCTGACCGCGATCCCAGGCGTCCTGCACGATGGTGGTCTGGCCGACGTTGGCGACTTGCTCGATCACATTCAGCTCGCAGAGGCGGTTGACCGCCCGTTTTTCGTCGTCGAATCGCTTGAGCGAATCTTCGTGCTTCTGCCGCACATTCTGGACGTGCCGCAGCCAATTATCGCTCAGGCCGAGGCGCGTCCGGCGGAGCGCGGCCTGCACGCCGCTGCAGCCGTAATGACCGCAGACGATGATGTGCTTCACTTGCAAAAGATCGACCGCGAACTGCAGCACCGACAGGCAGTTCAGGTCGGTGTGGACCACGATGTTGGCGATGTTCCGATGGACAAACAGCTCACCGGGAAGCAGACCGACGATCTCATTGGCGGGCACGCGGCTGTCGGAGCAGCCGATCCACAAATAGGTGGGGAACTGCTGCTTGGAGAGTTCGACAAAAAAATTCGGGTTCTGCTCCTCCAGCCTGGCGGCCCAGGCGCGGTTGTTTTGGAATAGTTGTGAGAGCATGAATCGGCGGCGTGTCCGCAGGATTTCCCGGAGCGGTCCCGGAAGTCAAACCCGCAGGTCGGAAGGGCGTCCGGCCGGGTGCGCTTCTAGCTCACTCGTCTTGGGGCGTATTGCGGGATCGCTCTGGGGGGGGCATGCCTTTGTCCCGGGCCGCGCGAACACACCTCTGGAGCGCTTCGCTTCCCTCTCTTCTCCAGCCCTGGAACAACCCAGTCGTGAAGCTGCCGCTTGGTATATTGAGTGCCGATCCTATTTGCCGCCCCGTAGCGCAAGCTTCCAGCTGCTTCCAGCTTGCCGTCGTTCCTCAAGATTCAGAGCCGGAGGCTCCGGGTTTGGATGGCAAGCTGGAAGCTCGCGCTCCGGGCGGAATCACTCTATCCACCAACTCTGGGAACGGCATTGACCCTTAACCTGTGTGTGAGTAGGGAGAGGAGAAACGCGCGGGGGCGCCGCCACGCTTCAGAGCTGTGTTCGCGGGAGATCACGCAAAAGCCAGCCACAGAACCCCCTTAAAGATACTCCTGCAGCTTCTCGCGATTTCCCTTGGTCGCGAGCAGATAGATTTGGTCGTCCGTCGTCCAACTGGCCGTAGCCCAATCGCCCACCGCCGCGTAGGCGGGTTTCGGGAGCGAAGCCAGTTCGCCGATCGCATCGCGAGGGGCTGCCAGCAGATGCACCAACTCGCCGTCTTCGCGCTTGAAACAAATAAGCGCGACGGGATGCCCGCGGAAAACCAGGGTGCGGCATCCGATCGGCGGCAGTTCGCCCGTTCCATCAGGCACGGACACCGCCCGCACTCGGCTGTTGGCCCGCAAATACGAGCGCACCTCGGCCAGGTCGGTCGTCTCGAGTTCGAGCGAGGGGGGGATCTTCACAAAGCCCACCATTTCCGACCGGAAATCGGCCAGCGAAACAGAGCTATCGAAGCCTCTCGGCACCAAGGCATAAGTCGCCAGCGCCGCGAGCAGCGCCACGCACGCGGCCAACGCCAGCGCCCGTCGGAAATTCCAGCTCACCACGCGGTCAGCCCCGGGCGCGGAGCGAAGTGACTCCAGCAAGGCCGCCGGGGGTTCCGGTATATTCGAGGTCGCCGCGCTCAAATTTGTGGCGATGATTTGATCGAAAGACTGCTCGTCCGCAAACCAGCGGCCGAGTTCCTGATCCGTAAGCGCCAAGGCCAGGGCCTCCGCGAAAAACGGATCGTCCGCATCCGACGTGCCTGGACGGTAAACCCCGAGGATGAGTTGGGCTTCTTCGCGCGTCATCGCTCGCCTCCTTCCGGAGCTAGACTCGGCGGTTTTTCGACTAGCTTGCGCAGTTCGGCTTTGCCGCGGGAAATGCGCGACATCACCGTGCCGATGGGCACGCCGAGGATCTCGGCGATTTCTTTGTAGGAGTGTTGTTTGAAATAAAACAGAGTCAAAGCGCTTCGGAATTCCTCGCGGAGCTGTAAGAGAGCCGCCAGCACCAGTTCGCCATCGAGCTGCCGAGTCGCGTCCGCTTCGGTCTCGGTGGCGAGATAGGTGTCGGCATCCATCTCACGATCGACAAACAGGGCCTGCTTGCGCCGGACGCGGATAAATTCCCGGTAGAGAGTGGTGAAGAGCCACGTTTTGGCTTTGGCTGAATCCCGCAGTTGATGGCCTTTTTCCATCCAGATAAAAAAAGTCTGCTGAGTGAGGTCGGACGCGTCGTTTTCGTTGCGGCTCAAGAAGAGCGCGAAGCGAAAAAGCGGAGGGTAGAACTCCCTCGCGACCTCGTCTGGATCGGATGGTGACATGGACGGAATGCTTCGGAGACGATGAGCAGGCCCAGGCAGAATGGCGGCCACACCCCGGATCGGAAAGTTTAAATTGATTCCGGAAAAGGGAGTGAGTGGCAGCACACATGGCTTGGAAAGACGGGACGCTTCCGGGATGGGAGGGCGGGGCGGCGATTTTATTCCGGCGCGGATCACTCGCTATGCTGATTGACGCTGGCCGGTTACGCCGTATTTTCCCGGCTGATGCGTCCGCTTGTTTCTCTGCTGGTTTTGGGATGTCTGTGGGCGGCGGGGGCGGGGGCGCAGGAGACCCGCTCGCTCTTCAATCGGCGCTCGGCGCAAACTGTTCCCCGCGAGGTGCGCGGAGTTTTCGGTCCCGGCTCGGACGATCTGCGCTACGACGCGCGGATGCTGCGGGCGGCCATGATCGCGGTGGAGCGGGCCCATCGTGAGACGACGTGGCATTGCTGGGCCTATGTGAAAGACGCTCTGCTGGCTGCGGGCGTGACTTCCAGCCGCCCGAAGACGGCCTGGGCGCGCCAGGCGGGTTGGGAGCTGACGCAGTATTTCGGTTTCAAAAAACTGCGCGAAATGAATCCGCGCCATGCGCCGGTCGGGGCGGTGATCGTCTATGACGGCGAGGACGGCGGCCATGTGGAAATCCGCACGCCGGAAGGATTTGCCAGCGATTTCGTCTCGCCTTCGCCCTATCCGCGGCCGGTGATTGGTATCTTCGTGAAGCCGGTCTGAGCGGAGTTGGCGGAGGCCATGGAAGCTCCGGATCGATTTCCGGTCACCCCGCGCCGCCGGGGGGCCATGTTGGTGGCTCTG
>JBGTNO010000040.1:0-2115 GCA_041743065.1 Chthoniobacterales bacterium | reverse complement strand
AGCCTGGAGGTCCAACGCCACTTCATAACCGACACGTATGAGCATAACGCGGGGACTTCGCGGGGAATCGCCCCGTCGGCTGTAAGTCCCGGCCGGATGGGGAAACTTTGCGCGCACTGGCGGCCGGCCCGCGGGTTTTGGCTTGTCATGCCCGGTCAACCGGCTGGAATAGGCAGTCGTGATTTGGAAAACTTTCGTCGTTCTCGCGCTGGCCGCGGCGGTCTTCGGGTCGGCCGGCTATGTGATCTACGATTGGTTTGTCATACCGCAGCGGGAGTTGCAGGCTGAGCGCGCGCATTTCGAGGCGCACCCGCCGACGCCCCCGCCCGATCCAAGCCTGGGCGACTTTAAGAAACTGGCCAAGCTCAGCGAGGGCGGCGACTTGGTGGCGGCGCGCCAGGCGTATCGCGATTTCCTCGCGGGCTGGCCGAAATCGACGATGCAGGACGAGGTGAAAGACCAGCTGGGCGAGATCAATACCCGCATCTTCTTTTCCAAATATCCCGCGCCGGAGAAAGAGGAGTATGTCGTAAAGCCAGGCGACTCGCTTAACCGCATCGCCTCGCGCATGAAGACGAGCGTAGAGCTCATCATGGTCGTCAATCAGCTCGATGGCACGCTCATTAACGTGGGCGACCGCCTGATGGTGACGCATCCTGATTTCGCGCTGCTTATCGGCCAGGAGGATCAAACGGTCACGCTGTTCAATAAGGGCGAGTTTTTTAAACGATACCGTGCCCTGGAATACAAAGTCCCGGGCAAACCGATGGCGCCAAACTCCAAGGCAAAAGTCACCTCGGCCATCGCGCTGAAGGGGGGCAGGGCCTTGGCGGTCGGCAGCAAGGGCTACAGCGAGAGCAATCGCTGGATCATGACTTCCGCGCCGAATTTGACGATCTATTCCGTGCCGGAAGGAGTGCCTGCGCCGGAGGAAACCCCGGCTAAAAAAGAGGACGAAGATGGCGCGGAGTTCTCAAAAACGGACCGGCCGAACCACGGAATTGGCCTGGCCGCGGATGAAATGCGCAACCTCAGTGCGCTGGTCCGCAGCGGAACGCCGATCACATTCGAGTAGCCCGCTCCGGTCAACCCCGTCATCGTCCCCTGCGAACATTATGAACGTCCAACCGCTGGAATTCGAAAAGCCGCTCGTCGAGCTCGAAGCAAAACTGAGCGAGCTGAAAAAGCATTCCAGCGCGCACGATCTCAATTTCGATTCCGAGGTCCGCAGGATGGAGACCAAAATCGCAAGCACACGCGAGGAGATCTACCGCAGCCTGACGGCCTGGCAGCGGGTGCAGATCGCGCGGCATCCGGCCCGGCCGTTCTCGCTCGATTATCTCGATAAGGCGTTCACGGATTTCGTCGAGATCCACGGCGACCGGCTCTTTGGTGACGATCCGGCGATGCCCGGCGGTTTTGCGACCATCGGCGGCCATCGCTGTGTGGTCATCGGCCATCAGAAAGGGCGCGACGTGAAGGAAAATGTGAAGCGCAATTTCGGCTCGGCGCATCCCGAGGGTTACCGCAAGGCGCTGCGGCTGATGCGCCTGGCGGAGAAGTTTTCTCTGCCGGTCGTGACGCTCATCGACACGCCGGGAGCGTTCCCCGGGGTGGGCGCGGAGGAGCGGCACATCGCCGAGGCCATCGCCGTGAACATCCGGGAAATGATGGTGCTGAAGACGCCGGTCGTCGCCGTCGTCATCGGCGAGGGCGGGAGCGGGGGGGCGCTCGGCATCGGGGTGGCCGACCGCGTTCTCATGATGGAGAACGCCTACTATTCCGTGATCAGCCCGGAAGGCTGCGCCGCGATCCTGTGGAAGCACCGCAAGCACGCCCCCGAGGCGGCAGAGGCGCTGAAGCTGACGGCGAAGGATTTGCAGGCGCTCCGGCTGGTGGACGAAACAATTTCCGAGCCGATGGGCGGCGCACACCGTGATCCCGATGCGGCCGCGGCTCTCCTGCGGGCCGCCATTGTGCGCAATCTGGAGATCGTCCTCGCCCTGTCCCCGGAAGGGATGCTGCAGAAGCGCTATGAGAAATTCCGCCGCGTGGGGGAGTTCAAGGAAACGACCGAGGGCAGCGTTCGCCGCGGCCGGCGGCGAGGGTAGGGGA
>JBGTNO010000039.1:0-6408 GCA_041743065.1 Chthoniobacterales bacterium | reverse complement strand
GCGACCGGCTGGCGGGGACGGTGGCGGTGCGGCCTCAGGTGCGCTTTGTGGCGGACGGCTCGCTGGCGGACGATCAGCGCGAGGGTTTCGACCGGCTGGCGCAAATCATGGCGAAGGAATTGCCGCAGGAGGCCAAGCTGGAGATGGCGCGGGTCTCCGGCGTGCGCGAAGTCCAGCGGGAGATCGCGCTCACGGTGGTGAAATCGATGTCCGTCATTTGCGGGGCGATCGGGGCGCAGCCGATTCCGCTGGCGGATTTTCCGATCCTGACTTCGCTCCAGGCGGGGATGGTGGCGGCGGTCATTTACATCAGCGGGCAGCCGGTCCGGGCGAAGCTGGGGCTCAAGTTTATCGGCGCGGTCGGAGCCAATGTCGGCGTGGGCATGGTGCTGCGTGAGGGCAGTCGCGCTCTGCTCAAGTTTGTCCCGCTGTGGGGCAACGCGGTCTCGGGCGGGATCGCGGGCGCCGGCACCTTCGCGCTTGGGCGGGCGGCGGTGGCTTATTTCATCGATGGCCTGTCGATGGAGCAGGCGCAGCAGGTCTTCCAAAAGAAGAAGCCGGCCCCGACGGAATAGCGCGGCATGACGCTGGGCGAAATTCGGCGCGCGCTGGAAACGCTGGAGGCGCGTCCGATCAAGACGCTCGGGCAAAATTTTCTGCACGACCAGAATCTGGCGCGCTGGCTGGTCGATCAGCTCGGACCGGCCCCGGAAGACCTGATCGTCGAGATCGGGCCGGGGCTGGGCGCGCTCACGGAATATGCCGCGGCGCGCGCGCGCCGCCTGATCCTGCTGGAGAAGGACGGCAAGCTGGCCGGTTTTCTGCGGGAAAAGTTCGCCGGGAGCGCGGTGGAAGTGCGACACGAGGACGCCACCTGTTTCGATGCCCGCTGCCTCTTTCCAGAGCAGCCGGTGCGGATCATCGGCAATCTGCCCTATTACGTCTCGACGCCGCTGCTCTTCAGTTTTGCGGGCGATCCGTCCCCCGCGAGCTGCCTGGTTTTCACGCTCCAGAAAGAGCTGGCTCGCCGCCTGACGGCCCAGCCTTCGACGCCGGATTACGGGGCGCTCACGCTCATCGTCCAGCGCCGCTGGCGGGTCGAATACCTGCGCACGCTGCCCGCTTCGGTCTTTTATCCCGAGCCGGGCGTGGCTTCGGGGGTCGTGCGGCTGACCCCGCAGTCGCCGGGCGAACTGCCGGGATGCGACCGGGGGGAATTCGAGCGGCTGGTCCGCCTGGGCTTTTCGCAGCGCCGCAAGCAGCTCCAAAATCTGCTGAAGCTGCCCCGTTGGACCGAGCTGGCCGACGAACTGGGCGTCCCGGCCACCGTCCGGGCCGAGGCGCTGAGTTTGGCCCAATGGCTCGACTTGACGAATCGGGTGACCCACCACGGCCAGCCCGCGCCCGCCGCCCAGGATGTCCACGGGGAAATGTTCGATGTGGTGGACGCGGAGAACCGTCCCGTCCGGACCGCTTCGCGGTACGAAGTGCATCAGGGCGCTCTGCTTCATCGGGCGGTGCATATTTTCCTCTTCAACGCCGCCGGCGAGATCTTCCTGCAGAAGCGCTCGCCCTGGAAGGATGTCTGCCCTTCCCGCTGGGGCTCGAGTGCGGCGGGGCATCTGAACGCCGGTCAGGATTACGCCGGGACGGCCGCGCGGGAAGTGCGGGAGGAACTGGGAGTCTCCCCGGAGCTGCGGGAGGTCGCCCGGCTCCAGGCCTGCCGCGAGACCGGCTGGGAACATGTGGCGCTTTTCACCGGCCGGCACGAAGGCCCCTTCCACCTGCCGCCCGCTGAGATCGAAACCGGGGGATTCTTCCCGCCGGAGGTGATCCGAAAGTGGATCGGGAAGCGTCCCGAAGATTTTGCTTCAGGTTTCATCTGCTGTTGGGGGAGGTATCAGAACAAGAACCGCTGATGACCGGATCGCTCGTCGCCTGAGAAGCCAGCGCGCGCTCGTTGATGAAGGCGAACTGGGCCTCCCGGTTCGAATGATGGGGTGGTCTCGAGCCCGCAGCTCGTCCGCCAGGCGGCGCACGCTCTGGCAAGGCCCACGGGCTAGGCAGGGGCTCATGCCGGGGTCCACTCAGATCAGGTGCTCCCTCCGATACCTTCGAGAGAAGCAGGCTGCTCCATGACGCATTTGAATCGAAAAATCGCCGCAGTGCTACTGATGATGACTCTCTCGCCCTGGACGGGGCGGGCGGGCTGGACGGTGGTGAAGGAGGCAGGGCGCGATTACGTACCGCTCCAGGATATCGCGAACTTTTATTCCTTCCCGGGGCCGATTCCGGAGTTTTCGGCGATGACGCCGGTGGCGCACGATACGCCCAACACGCGCAAAACCGACCTGAAGGCGGACCGGAGAAGCTTGGAAGTGACCTCCAACTCGCGGGAGATCGGGATCAATGGGGTAAGGCACTGGATGGCTTTTCCGACGATCGTGCGGGACGAAAAGGTGCTGATCTCGCGGCTGGATCTCTCGAAAACGATCGACCCGGCATTGCGCCCGCAGGGTGTGGGCGGGCTGGAGCAGGTGAAAACGGTGGTGCTCGATGCGGGCCACGGCGGTCACGATAAAGGGGCGATCAGCGTGTATGGGATGGAAAAAAATTTCGCGCTGGATGTGTGCCGAAAGGCGAAGACGCTGCTGGAGGCGAAGGGTTTGAAGGTGCTGATGACTCGGACGGACGATACGTTTATCCCGCTGGCAACGCGGCCCAAGCTGGCCAACGGACTGGAGAACGCGATTTTTGTGAGCGTTCATTTCAACGCGGCGACTTCGAACCGGGCGGCCAGCGGGTTCGAGATCTTCTCGATGACGCCCCGCGGCGCTCCTTCGACGAATGACGATAAACTCACCCAACGCGATCTGCGGTCGGAGCCGGGGAATGCGAAGGATAATCAAAGCGCGGTGCTGGCGAATTCCATCTACCACTCGCTCTTTGGTCAGGTGCCGCAGTTCGATCGCGGCGTGAAGCGGGCGCGCTTTGCGGTGCTGCGGCTCTCGAAGGTGCCGGCGGTGCTGGTGGAGTGCGGTTTCGTGAGTAATGGTCTGGAGGCGCGGCTGATCGGGCAAAGTTCCTGGCGGACGAAGGTGGCGAAGTCGATCGTGGATGGCATTTCCAGCTACAATCAGCTGGCGGTGACCGGCGGGACGCCCCGGCTGGTGGCGGATTATCGGCGGCAGACGCCGAGCAGCGTGGGACTTCGGCCGGAACCGACCGTGGTGACGGAAAAAACGGAGACGAAGTAGCGCGCGACGCCGGTCTGGGCGGTCCATTGCGGCGGGCTCTCTCCCGGGTGCGCCATTGACGCGTCACGGACGATAGTTTTTACTCCCGCGTTCGCTACATGGGGATGAACGCTCGCCGATGTCGGATTTTATTTGCCAGCCACGTCGTCATGATGGGGCTGGCTGGTTGCGTGGGCGCGGCGGTGGCGTCTTCCACGCCGATTAATCCGCCTTTCGGTCTGAGCTGGATGCAGGAGCAGCCGGAAATCGAGCGGCTGCTGGCGGGCGCGAAGGCTAAAATCACGGACCGTAAGCAGGTGGAGGGGCGGGAGGCCTGGACGGTGGAGGGCCTGGTCCAGGCGAACCTGAAACGAGCGGTGTTTTATTTCCGCGCCGAGGGGCTGGTGGAAGTGGAGTTGCAGTATGAAAACCCGGACTGGTCCTCGATGAAGTATAGCGATTTCATGGGACAAGTGCGGCGCAAGATCGAGCAGCGCTTTGGCACGGGGAAGCTTATCGCTCGCCAAAAAGCGGCGGCGGAGGGCGTGATGCAGACGGTGGTGGGCTACAAGTGGAATCAGAACAACACTTCCATCCAGCTCTTCTATTACGCGGCGGAGACATCGGCGTTTAACTTCCGCAGCGTCAGTGTGCACTACAAGCTGCTGCCGGGATTCTAGGGATCGCCACAGGCTCTGGAGGAAGCCCTCTCCGAATGGGGCGTAACCCACCTCTGAAACGTCGCTACGCTCCTTTCATCCCTTCTCCAGCATTGGAACGACGAAGACGTGAAGCTGCCGCCTGGTAACGGGTGGGGTGCCGATACCGTTTGCCGCCCCGGAGCGCACGCTTCCAGCTTGCCGTCGTTCCTCAAATTCAGAGCCGGAGGCTCCGGGGTTTGGATGGCAAGCTGGAAGCTCGCGCTACGGGCGGAATCACTCTATCCGCCAATTCTGGGAAAGACCTGGATTAAACCGGGTGTTACTAAGGGAAGCGTATCGAACCTCTCAAAAATGCGGCAGGCGATTTCTCCTCGTGAGAGGAGATGGCCATTTCCGTGGTTCAGGCAAGCCGGGGACGGCGGACATCAGGACAGGCTGCTAGCCGGAATATTCGCGCTGCATCCGCTTGAGGCGGCCGGCCAGGCTGGCTTTGCTGGCGGAGTTCATCCGGTCGATGAAGAGAATGCCGTTGAGATGATCGACTTCGTGCTGCAGGGCGCGGGCGAGCAGACCGGTGGCGGCGAACTCGACTTTCTCCCCCTCCAGATTCACCGCCCGCACGGAAGCGCGGGCGGATCGCGCGATATCGGCGGTCATTTCTGGAAAACTGAGGCAGCCTTCCACGCCGATTTCCTTCTCGTCGCTCAGAGTCAGGACCGGGTTCAGCAGCACCAGCGGCATGTGCTCGGCGACTTCGACGTGCCGCCCATCGATCTTCATGGTGCTGGGGCGATCTTCGACCTGGGCCACGTCGATCACCGTGAGCTGTCGCGGCACGCCGACCTGCTGGGCGGCGAGGCCCACCCCGTTGGCGGCGGCCATGGTTTCGAGCATATCGAGGGCGAGCTGGCGGATTTCATCGTTGATTTCCTCGACCCGGCGGCCTCGCTGGCGCAGGGCTTCGTGCCCGTATTTGACGATCTCCAGAATCATGTGCCGCTCTTGGTAAAGGCCGAGACGTTGCTCGTCACGCCCGCTTTTTTCAGCGTATCCAAGACGCGGATGATCAAGCCAAAGGGCGCTTCCTCATCGGCCTTGAGCGCGATCCGCTTTTGGGAGGCCACGGTGGACTCAAGCAGGGCGGGCAATTCCTCCAGGGTGGTCGGGGCTTCGCCAAAGGTAATCTCGCTCTCCTTGGTGATCGACAGGATGACGGGCGGATCCTGCTCGTCGGTGGCGCCGGCGGTGGTGCTCTCGGGCAGTTTGATCGCCACCTCGGGTTGCATCTTTTTGAAGGTCGTCGTCACGATCACGAAAATCAGCAAGATCGCGAAGATGTCGATCAGCGAGACGATGATGACCGTCGGGGTGCGCTTGGGCTTGGCGTAGAATTTCACGGCTGGCTCTCCTCATCCGGGATAATCAAGCGCGCGCCCCGGCTCTCGAGACGCTGTTTATGAAAGTAGCATTTCGCCAGCAGATCGGCGACGAGCGACTCCATTTCGGCGGCCATGTTTTCGATCTTTTTCGAGAAATAGCTGTAGGCGATGAGACTCGGGATGGCGACGGCGATACCCACGATGGTCGTGCTCAGGGCTTCGGAAATGCCGGCCGCAATGACGCGCGGATCGGCGCCCGCCGCGGATTCGCCGAACTCCGCAAAGACCGCCACCAGACCCGACACCGCCCCGAGCAAACCGAGGAGCGGTCCGATGCCGACGACGATTTCGAGCACGAAGAGGCCGTTTTCGAGCTTCACAATCTCGTGCCGGGCCTTGGTCTGGACGGCTTCGACGTTCTCGCTCTTCGGCCAGGTGAGATGCGTCAGAGCGGTGGTGGAGACCCGGGCTAGCGTCGAGGAATTATACCGCAGCAGCCGGGCCAGGCGCACGATCGCCTCGGCGTCGTCGGCGGGCTTCAGGCGGTCGATTTCCTTCTCGACGAGACCGGGCAGCACTTCCTTGCGCCGCAGGGCGATGGTGCGCCAGATGATGACGGTGACGGAGATGAAGGAGAGGATGATCAGCAGCAGCATGAAGAAGCCGCCCTGAATGAAAAAATCGAGCACGCCGCGCACGGTGGCCAGGATGGGATAGTCGGTCATGGGGAAATCAGTTGGGATAAATCGTGAAGGTGTAGTCAATTTCCAGCCGATTCTGCTCCAGGAGCGGAACGACCTCGGGCGGAATGGGCGGGATCTCCGCCGCCGTGATGGATTCGATGCAGTAACTCTCGAAAGCGGCGTTCGAGCTGGAATCGCGCAGGGTGACGTTGGTGGCGCGGCCCTCGCGTGTAACGTAAAAACGGACCGCAACCGTGCCGACCTGGATCATGTCCATGTTGCGCAGGACGTAATGATTCCAGCGCGATCCGATGGCGGCCGCCAGGGTCTTTTGGTAGCGTCCGAGCGGCGTGCTGATGGCATTGACACCCGGTTTGCCCCGGTTGGAGATGTTGCCTTCGATCTTGGTCTGCTCGCTCTGGGCCTGGTAGCCGGGTGATGAGGGCGG
>JBGTNO010000038.1:0-4419 GCA_041743065.1 Chthoniobacterales bacterium | reverse complement strand
CGTCCCGCCCGCCGTGCCGGGCATCCTGCCCGGCACATCTTCCGAAGGTCCGGGCGAGACGCCCGAACCGGCGGGCAGGATGCCCACCCGACCCGGGAATCTGCCGCTCGGGGTGGGTCACCGGATTTGTCGAGTCTAGCTCAGCTTTTGGAGGGGAGCGCGCTGTTGCCTTCTCTCAAGGAGCGCGGACATCTTGTCCGCCCCATTTATTCTAGTCAGATGGAAGCGGACGGGACGTCCGCGCTCCTTGCCTCACTCTTCGGGAACCGGCAGCGTTTCGCGCTGCCAGACGAACCGGTCGTTCTTCGTCACTCCTTTTCAGCTAGGTTGACCATCACTTGCATATGAGGAACGAGGAACCATATCCGCGGAAATCGGAGGTAACAGGGATGAAAGGGGGTGAATCCAAAGCGCCTTCGCCTTGGAAGGTTTCTCGTCCTGTCAGGTTCCTTTCCTCCAGAGGTCGTTCGTTCTTGCTTGGTATCGTTCTGGTAAACTCTCGCGGTGCCGTGCCTTAATCTTGCCCGCCGCTTTGAAATTGCTCATGGTGATGAAATGAAGCTCAAGGTTTGGCGGAACTTTCGTGCGGCTCTGGTGTCGGCGACGCTCGTGCTTAGCGGTTGTCAGAAACAGGAGCTGTCGGCTCCGCCCCCGATTCCGGATTCAGTCGCCACCACAGCAGTCCAGTCCGCCGAGCCCACTTCGTTTGCGGAGGTGGCGCGGCAGCTCGATGCCGGCGGCTCTTTCTACCTCTATCTCAGCACCGCCAAGGCGATGGAGGGACTTTCCGCCAAGGTCGCGGAAATGCGGAAGATGGCCGTGGAGGCCGTGCCCGCCGATGAAGCGGACACGCGGGCGCACATCGAACAGCTCGGCACTTTCGTCGAAGATCTGATTCGGCGAAGCGGTTTGGAGAGCTGCACCGGACTGGGCGCGAGTTCGATCGCGGTGGAACCTGATCTCTATCGCAATAAAATGTTCCTGCACCATCCGCCGGGTCAGGGCGACGGTTTCCTCTGGAACCTGATCGGCGGCAAAGCGCATCTGCTAAACTCGCTCGAGCTCCTGCCCCAGGACACGGGAATGGCCACCTTTGCCGACATCGACCCGAAGGCGTTCTGGCAGTTCGTTCAGGACACGGCGGCAAAATCGGGTCGGCCTGAAGCGACGCAGGCCATCGCTCAGGCCTCGGCGACCGTGCAGATGACGACGGGAATGTCGCTCGACGAATTGTTGGACTCGCTCGGAAAAGAGGGCGGCATCATCCTCACCCTCGACCCGTCGCAGACGGTGAGTCTGCCGATCGGAGATCAGACGCAGTCTTTCGCGAAGCCTCGGCTGGCTCTCCTGCTGCGGGTAAATGACGAGCGGATCTTTCAGCGCATCGACCAGACTCTGGGCGCGAGTCCACAGGTGGAAAAAGTGGATGAGGCCGAGTTGAAAATGCGCACCATGCCGGTGCCGTTTCTCCCGGAACTCGGCTTGCGCCCGACGGCGGCGCAATGGAAGGGCTGGCTGATCGTCGCTTCGCACGACAGCCTCGTCCGCGATATCATCGGGGCAAAAGGCGGCTTCAGGAGCACGCCGGAGTTTCAACGCCTCTCCCGAGGCCTGCCCAAGGAGGGCAACAGCTTCAGCGTTTCCGCCCAGCGATTCGCCGACGCGATGCGGGAAGTGCAGCGAGCTTCGATGCGCCAGCAAGCAGCCGCGAATCCGGCCCAGACGAAGCTGATGGAGAAGATCTTGGAATGGCAGAAACCGGGCAGCTCTTTCGCCGTGAGCACCCGGCTCGACAACGGTCTGCTCGTCGTGAATCAGGGCTCGATGGGCGCTTCCCGGATGCTCGCGCCGCTGATCGTCGCTCCCCTCGCGATGACGGCGGGCATCGCTCTGCCGGTCTATACGAATGTGTCGGCCCGGGGCAAACAGGTGAAATCCCTTTCCAACGCCAAGCAGCTCGGGCTCGCCTGCAAACTCTACGCGGCAGACCACGACGGGGCGTTTCCACCCAATTTGCAGGTCCTGATGCCGGACTATATTGAGTCCACCGATGTTTTGAAGTCACCCCTCGGCGACGATCCTATCGGCTATGATTATACCGCGGGGCTGACGGAGACGTCGCCGCCGGCCAGTGTGCTCATCTCGGACAGATTCGCTGAGCAGCAAGGTTGCCGCATTATTGTTCGCGTCGATCTAAGCGGGGTGGTGGAGAAAATTAAATAAAGAGCGCGCCTGTCCTCGCTCCCTTCGGGAAGCGGGAGCCTGCCGCCGCTTGGCGCAGCCTCGCCAAAAAAAAACCTTAGCCGACTGCCGCGCCAAGCTCCGCCGATTGCTTTTTTTAACCTTCGGGATCGTCGAGAATGGCTTGCAGGCGGTGAGCCAGGATGGAGGAGAAACGCGGAAGCCACGATTCATCCACGAGACCGACGCTGGCCAGATCGCGCAGATGCATGCGGTCTTTATCGCGATAGGAGACCAGTTTCATGCGCAGCAGGTCCTCGAGCGGTATCAGGCTGAAGCCCCCGCTGTGCTCGACCTGAGTGAGGGCAGGCGAGGGCTCCAGGGCATCCGGCAATGCGCGCTCTCCTGCCCACAGAATATGCACGGCATCCCGCACTTTCGCCTCCGGGCCGTCGAGAAAGACATCCATGCCGACAGTTTTTCCGAGGGAGGAGATGCGGCGATGGAGAAATCCAGCTGCCTCCAGCGCCCGTTTGGCGCGATCGAAATCCTCCCGTTTGAGCAAAAGATCGACATCGCGGGTGTTTCGGACGGCGGCGGCATCGATCCTCGACACCCACGCGGCCACCGCGTTGCCGCCCACCACGGCATAGGAAATCTCCGCCTGGGACAACGCCGAGGCCGCGCGCTCCAGACGGCGGCGAATCTTTTCGATACCTTCTTCCATGCGTTTCCAAGAGACGGGTGCCCAGGTCGTCATGGTCATCTCGGAGGTTACGGTAGCGTGTCGGTGATATGCAACAGGCAAGTAACGGCTCCCTTGGAGCGCTTCCGGCAAGACTCGGGACGAGGAAGGAGCGACGACGGCCCTATCGGCAGAAGCCTGGATGCGCGAGCGCCTGGTCCAGGCGGGTGAGGACCACTTCGCGGCCGAGGATCTCCAGCAGGTGGTATAGGCTGGGGCCGGAGTCGCTGCCGGTGACGGCGAGGCGGGTGGGATGGACGAGGACGCCAGCTTTGACCCCGAGGTCGGTGGCGGTGGCCTTGAGGGCGGCTTGGAGGGGGTCGGCGGTGAAGGGTTCGCAGGCGGCGAAGGCGGCGCGGGTGCGCTGGAGTTTCTCGCGGTTTTCGGGGATGAAATGTTTCTCGACGCCTTGGGGATCGAGGGCGACTTCGCGGGTGAAGTAGAAGCCGGCGTAGGCGGGGAGCTCGGAGCCGAGGCGGAACTTGCCTTGGCAGGTCTGGATGGCGGCGTCGATGTAGTCGGCACTGAAGTTTTCCAGCGGGAGGCCGGCGGCGCGCAGGGCCTGGCGGGCGACCTGCTGGAGGCGGTCGCCTTCGAGTTCGCGGGCGTATTCGCCCTGGAGCCAGTTGAGTTTATCGAGATCGAAGGCGGCGTTTTTGCGATTCAGATTTTCGGGGCGGAAGAGGCGGATGATTTCTTCGATGGGCAGCTTTTCCCGATCATCCTTGGGCGACCAGCCGAGGAGGCAGAGGTAGTTGCGGACGGCTTCGGGCAGGTAACCGGCGTCGAGGTAACTCTGGACGCTGGCGCCCTGGTCCCGCTTGCTCATTTTCGAGCCGTCGGGATTCAGGATGAGGGGGATGTGGGCGTAGCGCGGCGGCTCGCCGCCGAGGGCCCGGAAGAGTTCGATGTGCTTGGGCGTGTTGGAGAGGTGATCCTCGCCGCGGAAGACGTGGGTGATGCCCATCTCCAGATCGTCCACCACGTTCACGAAGTGGAAAATGAAGGAGCCGTCGGGGCGGCGGATGGTCATATCCGGCTCGTCGCGTTCGAAGGTGACCGCGCCGCAGACGAGGTCGTTCACCGTCACAGGCTGGCGTGGCGACCGGAAGCGGGTGGTGCCGTGATCTTCGTAAACGTGCCCGCCCCGCTCGAGCGTGCGCAGATGTTGCTCGTAAATGGCCTGGCGCGCGCTCTGCCGGTACGGGCCGGAATCGCCGCCGACTTCGGGCCCTTCATCCCACTCCAGGCCGAGCCAGCGGAGCCCGTCGTAGATGGCGACGAGGGCTTCGGGAGTATTGCGGGCGGCGTCGGTGTCCTCGATGCGGAGGATGAATTTACCGCCGGCGTGGCGGGCGTAGAGCCAGTTGAAAAGCGCGGTCCGGGCTCCGCCGACGTGGAGGTAACCGGTGGGAGAAGGGGCGAAACGGACGCGAGCGGGAAGCATGGCGAGACAAGGAGCGCGGACATCCTGTCCGCTAGCGTGAGAAACT
>JBGTNO010000037.1:0-3485 GCA_041743065.1 Chthoniobacterales bacterium | reverse complement strand
CGAGGGAGCGAGGGAGCGAGGGAGCGAGGGAGCGAGGGAGCGAGGGAGCCAGGGAGTCAGGGAGTCAGGGAGCCAGGGAGTCAGGGAGCCAGGGAGTCAGGGAGCGGTGCACCTTGGGAGCGGTGCATCTTGGCAGCGGTGCACCTTGGCAGCGAGGGAAACGCGCGCGCGTCGGCGCGCGGTCCCAAAGATGCGCCCCTCCGTTCCGCCGCTTCGCTGGACGTCACCCGCTCCCCGCGGTCATACTCCTTCGATGGTGGCTTCCAGCAAATCTCAGCAACTCTTCGAGCGCGCCCAGCGGCGCATCCCCGGGGGCGTGAACTCGCCGGTGCGCGCCTTTCGCGGCGTGGGGGGCGAACCGTTTTTTGTGCAAAAGGCGGCGGGCGGCACGGTCACGGATGTCGATGGTCGCGACCTGATCGACTTCGTCGGCACTTGGGGTCCGGCCATCCTGGGGCACGCTCCTGCGATAGTGATCGAAGCCGTGCGCGAAGCGGCTGGGCGCGGGATGTCCTTTGGCATTCCCCATCCCGACGAGGTGGAGATGGCGGAGCTGATCTGCGACTGGGTGCCCTCCATCGAAAAGGTGCGGATGGCCAACAGCGGCACCGAGGCCACCATGTCCTGTATCCGGCTGGCCCGGGGCGCGACCGGGCGCGATCTCATCCTCAAGTTCGAGGGGTGCTACCACGGGCACGTCGATTCGTTGCTGGTCAAAGCGGGCAGCGGCGCGCTGACCCACGGCTCGCCCGACAGCGCCGGCGTCCCGGCGGCTCTGGCGGAACTCACCATCACCCTTCCTTTTAACGATCTGGAAGCCGCCGGGCAGGTTTTTGCGACGAAAGGTGCGCGGATCGCCGGCGTGATTCTGGAGCCGATCCCCGCCAACGCCGGTCTCTTTTTCCCGAAACCCGGCTTTCTGGAAGGCCTGCGGAAACTGTGCACCGCGCACGGAGCGATCCTGATTTTCGACGAAGTGATGACCGGGTTCCGGGTGGCTCGCGCCGGCGCGCAGGAAATCCACCGCATCACGCCCGATCTCACTGCGCTGGGCAAAGTGATCGGCGGCGGCCTGCCGGTGGGCGCTTTCGGCGGGCGCGCGGATCTGATGGATCAGCTTTCGCCGCTGGGGCCGGTCTATCAGGCCGGCACTCTTTCGGGCAATCCCCTGGCCATGGCCGCGGGGCTGGCGCAATTGCGGGAACTGGACCGGATCGATGGCTGGCAGCGGCTGGAAGAGCTCGGACAGCGGCTGGAAAATCGCATGACCGCAGCCATCGCCGCCGGGAGCTGGCCGCTGCGTTTCCATCGGATCGGCTCGATGTTTTGCCTCTTCTTCACCGCGTCCGAAGTCACCGACCTTGCATCCGCCCAGACCTCCGATCGTCCGCGTTTCGCGCGCTACTTCCACCACGCGCTGAATCGTGGCGTCTATTTCGCGCCGTCTCAATTCGAGACTGGATTTCTCTGCACCGCTCACACTCCAGAGCAGATCGACCTCGCGGCGGAGGTGGCTTTAGCCGCGGTGAGCGCGGCCTGAGATTGCTGGCCACGAGCGACTTGGCCCCCTACAAATGGACGTTGGTCCATGATGAACGACGCCCCCTATGACGTGGAAGCCGAGATGGCGCTTCTGGTCGGTATCGCCAAAGGCGACCAAGAGGCCTTTTCCGCCTTTTATGATCGCTACAGCGCGATCCTTTTTTCCATCGCCTTTCGCGTGCTGAACGATCAGACCAGCGCCCAGGATGTCCTGCAGGAAGTCTTCCTCCAGATCTGGGCCAAGGCCTCCACCTATGACTCATCACGCGGCAAACCTTTGACCTGGGCCGTGACGATGACTCGCAACAAGGCCATCGACCGCCTGCGTTCCCGCCTGCGCCGAGCCCGCCTCAAGGACGAGGTGGAGCGCGAGACCCAGCCAGAGGAGCCGGCCAATGCCCGCGTGGCCCTGGACGAGGTGCTGACCCGGGAAAAAAGCGAGTTGGTTCGGGCCGCGGTGAAAGAGCTGCCGCTGGAGCAGCGGAAGGCGATCGAGATGGCCTTTTTTTCCGGGCTGACGCAGACGGAGATCGCCGGGCAACTCGGCGCTCCCCTGGGCACCATCAAAGCCCGGATCCGCCGCGGAATGATGAAACTGCGCGACGCGATGGATCATCGGCTCTGAACGTGGGCACCCGCGAGCGGAACAGCGGCCGCATGCGGCCCTGCAGCAATTCAATAGCGCTTGATCATTGCCTCGCGCAATTGCTGGGCATAGCTCGGGTTCACTTCGAACTTGGTCTCGGCAAACGTCTCCGGCGACACCTTTTCCCGGAAGGGAACGCTCTCCACGTAGCCCACATCGAGGAGACCGCTCAGCACATCCATCACGTCCTCCATCGAGAAATTGCTGGCCTCGGCAATTTCAGGTCCGGCCACGGCCTCGGAAAAACCGAGAGCCCGCAGGACGGCGATCTCGCGACCGGAGAGTCTGATGTTGCGCATACGGTCTTTCGGTTGAGCAAAATCCGCACCAGCTTGGCCTCCATCGTCCCGCACCCACCTCGGGAGCGTCGCCGCGCTTGTTACGGGTCAGAGTTGAAAAAAGGTCTGACTGGCGGTCTCCCTTCGGTCGGCTCCATCTCCTCCCGAGCATTGGAACCACCAAGTCGTGAAGCTGCCGCCTGGCAACATGTAAGGCGCCGATCCTATTTGCCGCCCCGTAGCGCAAGCTTCCAGCTTGCCGTCGTTCCTTCAAATTTAGAGCCGAAGGCTCCGGGGTTGGGATGGCAAGCTGGAAGCTCGCGCTATGGGCGCCATCACTCTATCCGCCCACTCTGGGAAGGACGTTGATTAGGAGACTCTTAACCTGGGTGTTCCTAGGGAGAGGAGAAGCCGCAGCAGGGCTTGATCCATCAGCGAGCATACCCGGCCTGATCCCAAAAAGAGCCGCCTCTTGCGGGGGCGGCTCTTTCGTAGGTGATTGCGCGTTTCTAGCTGTGAAACTTGATCTGACCGGCCTGCTGCGCCACATGCTCCTCGTCGGAACAGGGAGCGTTGGTCGGCACGCCCGCTTCGGTGGAGGAAGGCTGCGCCAATTCGTGCGAGATGAGATAGGTTTCCACCTCGTCTCCGCTCACGTCGGCCAGCATCACGCCGTTCACTTCCACGCAGGGTGAGAGCGGCTGCCCGCTCTTCTGCTCCATCTCCCAGCGGAAGGCCGGGTTCTGGATGATGTCTTTTTCCTGGTAAGGCAGGTCATACTTGGAGAGCACAGCGCGAACGCCGCGGCTCCAGCCACATTGGGTTTTCAGGTAGGCGGTGATGGTCGGTTTTTCCATAGTCGTCGCTAGTTTAGCACATTGAATCCGGACTGTCGGATTATTTGGAGCGGGCGGAGTCGCCGGGGCGATACTCCTCTTCCGCCACCTGGAACGCCTGGCCCAGACCGACGAGATCCTCGCCGGGCCGGATGGTCTCGAGCGTCTCGCTCTCGCGCTTAA
>JBGTNO010000036.1:0-18123 GCA_041743065.1 Chthoniobacterales bacterium | reverse complement strand
CGCCCGACCAGCGCGCCCCGCGAACTCTCGGGCAGCTCCCGCGCGCACATCAGGCTGTAGGCATGCTTGGCCAGCGGCTTGAGCCAGAGCTTTTTCGGCCGCCCGTTGGCCACGTAGAAGTCGGTGTGGTCCTGGCTAAAGCCCTTGGTCGTCCCCGCCTGCTCCCAATGGGTCACTTTATAGACGGTGCCGGCATGGCTCTCCGGATCGCTGAAGCTTTCGGCCAAAAGCGGACGGTAACCGTGCTCCTTCTCCCATTGGCCGGCCAGTTCGCGCAGTCCCAGGCCAAGGCATTGGCTGGCCAGGTTCGGACGGCGTGCCTCTTCGAGCACCAGGAAGCGCCGCAACTGCACCACCAGCTTCAAGCGCTCCGAGCGCGTCACCGCGTCCCAGCCCACGCTCGCGTCCCGCGCCTGGAGATGCCACGCCGCCGCGCACCACACCAGCACCGCCGCCAGCCGCCCCTCCTCGAAGATCATCTGGCAGAGCCGGTCGCCCGCCTCCCGGCCCGCTCCCAGCCCGTGCTCGCGGCCCAGTGCCGCCTTGGCCAGCCTCCAATCGTGCGCCGAATGCGCCAGGCGAATTTCCAGTGACACGGCACCACTACGGGTGCCTCCAGCCTCTCTCGATTTGTTTTTCACCAGCGTAGGACAGCATTCTTGTGCTCCAATGTCTAGCGGTTTCGTCCAACCTTTTTACAAGCCAATCCTCAACCCGCCCGCCAAACGCCCTGGGGGGATGGCTGACGCAGTTTTTTCCCGACGCGGAGGCCGAGGCTCCGGGGGTGAAGGCAAACCAATTCGGGCCGCTGACCGCGGAAACCACCGGGCGTTTGACCTGGAGCGACCTGCGGATCAATGGCCGGGGCGAACCGCCGGAAACGACGGAGCCGGTGTGGCTGGCGCCGCGAAAGGTGGAAGCGCAAATGGTGGCCACACCGAAGGGTGAGGCGGAGAAGTTTCTCTTTTACCGCGGCGTGGGGCATCTCGAGGCGCCGCTGACGGTGCGCCGGGTCGCGGACAAACTGGAGATCGGCCGCCGCGAAGGAGCGGTGCCGATCGGGCGGCTCTGGCTGGTCGATATCTGCGGGGACGGGACGGCGGCCTACCGCGTGCTCGACCAGACGGGGGCGGAGCCGCTCACGACGCTGTCCGCGTTTTCCGAGGAGGCGTATTCGGCGGATGCCGCCGGGCGCCTGCGCGAATCGCTGCGCACCGCGCTGGTGGCCGATGGTTTGTTTGCGGATGAAGCCGAGGCGCTGCTGGAGACGTGGAAGCTGTCCTATTTTGAAAGCGCGGGTCTGCGGGTCTTCTTTCTGGTCCCGCGGGCGTGGACCGATCGATATCTGCCGTTGGCGATCACGGGCGATCCTCCCACGGTGCGCACGATGGTCGGGCGGATCGAGCTGGTGACGCCCGCCCAGCGCCACCTGCTGGCGGAAATCGCCGCCGGACCTGTGCCGGATTCCTGGAAGGATCTGCGGCAGCCGACCGACGCGGTGACCTGGCGGGCGGGCGATCAGAAGGCCCTCGGCGATCTGCTGGCGGGACGCCGAACGTTTGCCAGCCTCGGCGTTAGGATTCCCAAAACCTATCAGCGTTATCTGGACCTCGGCCGTTTCCGGAACGCGCTGGCGCTCGACGAACTCGCCCGCCGCCCGACGCCGGAGCTCGCCGGATTCATCGAGAAGTTCCACCTGACCGCTTACCGGCCGAGACTCTGAGGGACTCGGAAAAAGGCCGAAAAGCCGCTTGCATTGCGGACGAGGGCGGTGGATACTTCGCGCCCTTTTCCGAAGACCGAACGCAGCACCCTACTTTTCTATGGCATCCAAAGAACTCATGACGGAACTCCTCGAAGCGGGAGTCCATTTCGGTCACCAGACCAAGCGCTGGAACCCGGCGATGAAGCCGTTCATCTTCGAAAAGCGGAACGCCATTTACATCATCAACCTCGGCGTGACCGTGGAGCAGCTCCAGCAGGCGGCCAGTTTTCTCTCTGAAACGGCCAAGCGGGGCGGAAAAGTTCTTTTCGTCGGCACCAAGAAGCAGGCGCAGGAGGCCATCAAGCAGGCGGCCGAGGCTTCGAATCAATATTACATCAACGAGCGCTGGCTCGGGGGCACGCTGACCAACATGGCGACCATCCGCAAGAGCATCGCCCGGATGAAATACATCGAGGATATTGAAAATTCCCCGGTTTACAGCAAGATGGGCAAGCAGGAGCTTTCCGCGCTGCGTCGGGAGGGCGAAAAGCTGAGCCGCAACCTGCGGGGCATCCGCGACATGGAAAAGCTGCCCGACGTGATGGTCATCATCGACACGCCGCGTGAATCGATCGCCGTGAGCGAGGCTCGCCGCCTGGGCATCCCGGTCGTGGCGATTACCGATACCAATTCCGATCCCACGCTGGTCGATTACCCGATTGCGGGGAACGACGACGCGATCCGCGCCATTCGCGTGATTTTGCAGCGTCTGGTCGATGCCATCGTCACCGGGAACGACCGGCTCGAGAAGCCCGAAGCGGCCGAGATGGCGGCCGTGGCCGGGTAGTGGTGCGGCGCTCAGTTCAGAGTTGAGGGTGGAGAGTCGAGTGGCGGTCTCTTCGCGGTCTGTTTACCCTCATCCTCATCGTTCGAGTCCTAATTTTTTTCATAATGATCAATCCCCAACAGGTAAAAGAACTCCGCGAGAAGACGAACGCGGGCATGATGGACTGCAAACGCGCCCTGACCGAAGCGGAGGGCGACATGGAGAAAGCGGAAGACATTCTTCGCAAAAAAGGCATCGCCAGCGCCGGCAAGAAGTCGTCCCGCACGGCCAAGGAGGGCGTGATCGCCTCCTACATCCACATGCAGGGGAAAGTCGGGGTGCTCGTCGAGATCAATTGCGAGACGGATTTCGTGGCGAAAAACGACAACTTCCGCGAGTTCGTGAAAGACATCACGCTCCACATCGCCGCGGCCCATCCCCTGTGCATCCGCCGCGAGGAAATGGATCAGTCGCTGGTCGAGAAGGAGCGCGAGATTTACCGCGATCAGGTCAAGGGCAAGCCCGAGAACATCGTGGAGAAGATCGTCGAGGGCAAAGTGGACAAGTATTACTCCAGCGTCTGCTTGCTCGATCAGTCGTTCATCAAGAACCCGGATCAGACGATTCGGGATCTGGTGAAAGCGAAGATCACTGAGCTGGGGGAGAACATCGTCATCCGGCGGTTTTCGCGGTATTCGGTGGGCGAGGCGCTGAGCGGCGAGGAAAGTCCGGTCGAAGAGGGGTAACGGAGGGCGCCGCGAGCGCCGGGCACGGGAAAGCGGCCGGCGGGGGACTTCCCTTCGGCGGCAGGTTGTCAAATAACGTGACCTGGGCGGGGGATCTTCGACATATTCGCGGTCCGGCGATGGTGTACACGATCTTCAAACTCTGCCTCTCGGCGGCCATCGTCTATGCCGTCTCCGAAGTGGCGAAGCGGTCCACTCTGTGGGGCGCTCTCCTGGCTTCCCTGCCGACCATGTCGCTGCTGGCCATCGGCTGGCTCTACTATGAGACGGGTGACGTCGAGCGCATCGCCCGCCTGAGCACCGGCATTTTCTGGCTCGTCCTGCCGACGCTGGGCTTTTTCCTCCTCTTTCCGCTTCTGCTGCGGCGGAGTGTTTCTTTTGGATGGAGTCTCGGCCTGGCACTGGCCGCCACCGCGGTCGGCTACGGGCTGATCGTTTTCCTCCAGCGGAAAGGGATGCCGTAGAGAACGATGAGCCGCACTTTCCGGCAGCGTCTCTCCGGGTGGCAGAGCCGAGCCCGCCATCTCTGGCACCACGAATTTCCCGCGCTCCTCCTGCTGCTCGCGGTGAGTCTGGCCATCTGGGGATTTGCGGAGGTGGCCGACGAGACGATGGAAGGCGACAGCCGCGCTTTCGATGAATATGTGCTCCTGGCTCTGCGCTCGCCGGGCGATCCGGCGAACCCGCGGGGACCGCGCTGGCTGGAGGAGATCGGCCGCGACCTGACCGGGCTTGGCGGGGTCATGGTCCTCAGCTCGGTCACGTTGGCGGCGGCGGGGTATCTCTTGCTGCGGGGGAAGAGCCGCATCATGTGGTTTCTCCTGATCGCGGTGGGCGGCGGCATCGTGCTGAGCCTGCTCATGAAGCAACTGTTCGACCGGCCGAGACCGGATCTGGTGGCGCACGGCTCCTACGTTTACACCACCAGCTTCCCCAGCGGGCACTCCATGATGTCCGCGGTGACTTATCTCACGCTGGCGGCGCTGCTGGCAAAAGTGGAGAGCCGGCGTGCGATCCGGATGTATCTGCTGTCGATCGCCGTCGTTCTGACGCTGCTGATCGGCGTGAGCCGCGTCTATCTGGGGGTGCACTGGCCCACGGATGTGGCGGCGGGCTGGTGCGCTGGCACGGCCTGGGCGCTGGGGTGCTGGGCCGTCGCCACCTTTCTACAGCGCCGCGGCCGCATCGAGCCAGAGCCTCCGCCGACGAAAACAGGGCCCGCGGCCCGGACGGACCGGGTAGAATGAGGCGGAACGAGCCGAGGCGGCGGACGGTGCAAAATATTCTTTACCCGCGACCGGGAAAGGTCTTCTATGAGGTCACCCAAAACAAAAATGAAACTGCCCCTCTGCCTTCTCCTCATAGTGACTCTGGCGTCCGCCGCTTTCGCCGATATCCAGGATCCTCCCGCCAACGATTTCGGACCGACGCGCAAGCTGGGCCGCGCTCTGGCGAATCTGTCGCCGCGCTCGTTGAGCGAAATCCCCTATAACATTGCTCAGATTAATGATCGCGAAGGCAATGCGGCGGCTTCGTCCTACGGCGTGGTCAAAGGTGTGGGCCGGGTGTTTTTCCGTTGGGGAATGGGTTTCTACGAGCTGGTGACCTTCCCGTTCCCGACCTACAAGGGCTCCTATCGTGTGCCTTACCGCAGCACGATCCCCTGGATTCACGGGGGTTACGAGGAGTTTCCGCCGGAGCTCGGCTTCAAGACGAAATACAATTACGTCCGCACCGAGTCCCTATTCTAGAACCGCCAGTTTCCCGGGTGGCGGGCTGGCTGTCGGCTGAGCCTTCACCCGGTCTTTCCGAGAGGCTTCCGCGTATCGCGCGGAAGCCTCTCTTTTTTCACCCATGAGCCCGCAGCCGATCGAAATCGAAATACGCGATGTCGCCTTTGGCGGCAAAGGCGTGGGGGGTGAGGGCGGGAAGGCGGTTTTCGTGCCGTTTACGATGACGGGCGAGCGGGTGCGGGCCACCATCACGCGGGAGAAAAAGAAATTTGCGGAAGCGACCCTGGAGGAAGTAGTGACGCCATCGCCGCGGCGGGTCGAGCCCCCGTGCCCCTATTTCGGGACGTGCGGGGGATGCAGCTATCAACACATCGAGTATGAAGCCCAGGTGGAGCTGAAGTCGGCGCAGGTCGAGCAAGCCCTGCGGCGGATCGGGCGTATGCGGAAGGTGCCGATGAAGCCGGGAGTCGGATCGCCGCAACCGTATGGCTACCGGAACCGCATTCGCGTTCACGTGGCCGACGGCAAATCCGGTTTTTACGGCACGGATGGGCGCACGCTGATCGATGTGGAGCGCTGCTGGATCGCTTCGGAGGAGGTAAACCAGCGCCTGACCAAGCTTCGATCCAGTCGGCTCTCTCCCGGCGATTATACTGTGCGGCAAAGGAACGCGACGCCCTATTTTTCGCAGACCAATCCGGTCGTGGCGGACCGGCTGCGGGAGTTGGTCGCGGCGTCGATCGGTCAGGGAGGCCTGATCCTGATCGACGCCTACGCGGGGAGCGGATTTTTTGCGCGGGCGCTGCGGCGGGGATTCGAACAGGTGATTGGCATCGAAGAGAATGGCGAGGCGGTGGCGGCGGCCCGCCAGCAGGCGAAAGCGCATGAGCGCTATCTTGAAGGTCCCGTGGAAGATCATCTCGGCCGCGTCTTCGAGGACGCCGGGGAGGCGGAGGTGGTGCTGGTGCTGGACCCACCCGCGATCGGCTTGTCCCCCCGGGTGCTCGATCGGATCGTCGCGCGCGCACCGGAGCAGGTGATCTATGTATCCTGCAATCCGGCGACATTGGCGCGGGATCTGGGCGCACTAACGAAAGTGCTGGAGCTGATTTCGGTCACGCCCGTGGATATGTTTCCGCAGACGGCGGAGATCGAGGTGGTGGCGGTGTTGCGGGGCGAGGGCCGGCGAGAACGTAAGACCGATTTGTAATCTGTCGGGGCGGTGGCTCCGCCCGCCTCGCTGGCGCTCGCCCCGACAGATTAAAAATCTGTCTTACTTACGCTGGCCGGGGGAGGTGTGACGTTGAAACGGCCGACTTTTGAAGCTAGCCTGGATCGCATGGAGACTTCCCCGCTCAAGTCCGCCGCCGAAGAGTTGATTTTTCTCCGCGCTCAACTCCGGGAGACGCTCGAGGTATTTGCCGCAAAACTGGAAAGCGAAATCATGCGGGTGCACGAGGTGGTGCTGGCCGAGGCGAAGAAATCCCGGAAGCCTTCGCGCCAGACGCTCGCCGACACCCGCGACATGCTTTCGCTGCTGCGGATGCTCGAGGTGAAGCCGAAGAAAGGCCGCCGCCGCGATCTGAAGCGCTTCGAGAGCGTGGTGGAAGATTTGCGTCAGCTGGTGGAGAACTGGTAAACCCGGGCGCTCATGAGCAGGACCACCGTTCTTTTCCTCTGCCTCCATAACAGCGCCCGCAGCCAGATGGCGGAAGCTTTCACCCATCATCTCGGCGCCGAAAAAGTGCGGGCGCACAGCGCGGGTCTGCAGCCTGGGAAACTGAATCCGCTGGTCGTGCAATCGATGCGGGAAGGCGGGATCGACCTCTCCGGCAAAAAGACGACGGCGGTGGACGATCTGCACGCGGCGGGCGAGACGTTCGACTACATCGTGACCGTGTGCGACCGGGAGGCGGCGGAGCGCTGCCCGATTTTCCCGGGCCAGGCGGTGCGGCTGCACTGGCCGTTTCCCGATCCTTCGCGGCTGGAGGGCACGGAGGCGGAAAAGCGGGGGGCCGTGCGCGAGATCCGCGACGCGATTCGCGCGAAAGTGGAAAGCTGGCTGGCCGACCTGTGAACGGTCGCCGCCGTTCCCATCGACACTTGGGGGCTCAGCCTCGAGGATAGGCGCATCATGCCCCAGCCGATCGTCGCGAGCTACTGCACCACGTTTCTGAAGCCCGAAATGCTTCACATCTACCGGCAGGTCACGGCGTTGCGGCGCTACGCGACGGTGGTGATCACCAAGGAGCGGCAGGGTATGGAGCGGTATCCGTTCGATCCGGTGCGGGTGCTGGCCCGGCCCCGCTCGAACTTCGTCCGGCGTTTCCATCTGAAGTATATTCGCAAGGCGCCACCGATCTTTTACCGCGGAGAATTCCAGGTGTTGCAGCGCACGCTGGCCGCAGCTCGCGCCGATTTGCTGCACGTTTATTTCGGGCATACCGGTGTGCACCTGCTGCCGTTTCTGCGCGCCTGGGATGGGCCGGCCCTGGTTTCCTTTCACGGAGCCGACGTGATGCCGAGGGAGCGGGACCCGACTTATCTGGGTCGGCTGACTGAGCTGCTGCGATACATCCCGCTGGTTCTGGTGCGCTCGCATTCCCTGCGCGATCGCGTCATTGAGCTGGGTTGCCCAGAGGAAAAGATACGCCTCAATCGGACGGGTATTCCGCTGGGGGATTACCCGTTTCACCCGCGTTCGGCTCCCGCGGACGGCGCTTGGCATTTTGTCCAAGCCTGCCGTTTGATCCCGAAGAAGGGTCTGCGGACGGCGCTCCGAGCGTTCGCCAAACTGCGCCGGAAGTGGCCGCTGGCCCGTTTCACCATCGCCGGCGAGGGGCCGATGCGAGACGAAATTCTGACTCTGGCCAGGGAACTCGGAAGCGCGGAAGCGGTCAGATTGTCCGGATTTCTGGATCAAACAGAGCTGCGGGCACTTTATCGGTCGGCGCATATCTTCCTCCACCCCAGCGAGATGACCAGCGACCAGAATCAGGAGGGGGTGCCCAACTCGATGCTGGAAGCGATGGCCACGGGCCTGCCGGTGGTGGCGACGCTGCATGGCGGTATCCCCGAAGCCGTGCGCCAGGAGGTCGATGGTCTGCTGGTGCCGGAGAGAGATGTCGAGGCATTGTCCGAGGCGCTCAACCGGCTGACTCAGCCAGATTTCTGGCAGCGAACGGGTATTTCCGCGTCGGATCGGGTGCGCGAAGAATTCGAGCAAGGCCGACAGGTGGCTCGCCTGGAAGATTGCTATGATGAAGTGAGGAATCAGGCTCGGACGTTTGCTGGCTCCGAAAAGGCGCCCGATTCCGGCACGTGACCTGCTTAATGAAACCTACAACTTCTATAGAAATTATGGTCACACCTCTCCAATCCGCTACCGAAGAAGACGCTCCCGTCGATAAACGTCGGGTGCTTCTCCTCGAAGATGACCTCGATTTCAAAGGCATCCTCACCGACGTGTTAACTGGCAGTGACTACGTGGTCGTCGCCGTGCAAAACGGCGCGGAAGGCGTGCGTGAGATCATGAAATCGGACTTCGACGCTATTATCTGCGATATCAATATGCCGGGATTGCCGGGCGATATGTTTTACCTCGCGGTCGAGCGGATGCGTCCGCGGCTCTGCGACCGGTTTGTTTTCATGACCGGCCACCAGTCCGGCGGAAAAGTGGGCGACTTCATCCAGAAGATCGAGGGCACCATGCTGCCGAAGCCATTCCAGGTGGAAGATCTTCTGGAAATGATCGGCTTTGTGCAGGTCAAATCCGCCTATTTTTCGGCGAACTGAGGGGGGAGGGAAGACGCGGAGAAAGGGAGACGCGGAGACGCGGAGATTTTCTGAAGCCGACCGGGACGGGGAGAACGTGGGGCCTTAGCTCTCCGCGTCTCCCTGTCCCCGCGTCTCCGCATCTTCCCCCGCCCCCGCCCTCGTCCTCACTTTCTCCTTCTTCTCCTCGCACTGCTGCCGGAGTCGGCGCAAATCGCCCGCCAACTGCTGCTCCAGTTCCTGCGTTTCCAGAGCGTCTCCTTTGGACCGCGCCTTGGTAATTTCGCCGAGCAGAAAAACCTCGCGCTCGGCGATCTTGGCCGTGAACGAGCTGTCGATTTCGGCAATTTCGGCTTTCTGGGCGTCTGTGATGGGTGCGCTGGGGCGATCTTTTTCCAGGCGCTCCATGGCGAGTTCGTAGGCGGATTTCATGGCGTCCTAATCTGGCTCCGCCGCGGATAGCATTCAACTCCTTTGCGCGCCTCCGGAGGTTCTGTATGGTGGCCGCTCCAATAACGCCTTCTTTGCCGCATGGTAATTCGACTTCTCAGCACTGATTTCGACGGTACGCTCGTGAACCATTTCGGCGCGCCGCCGGTCACGTCCGAGTTTATCGCGTATCTGGATAAAATGCGGCGCGAGGGCGCGGTGTGGGCGATCAATACAGGCCGGGCGGTCCAGCACATTGTCGAAGGACTGGCGGAGTTTGGTTTTCCCTTTGGGCCGGATTACGTCCTGACGAGCGAGCGCGATGTTTTCCGTCCGCACGCGAACGGGACGTGGGAACCCTACGGCGACTGGAACGATCGCTGCGCCGCGGTGCACTTCGATCTATTCGGCCAGGCGGGTCCGCTCTTCCGGCAAATCCAGCAATACCTCGCGAGCGAAACCGGAGCGCAGTTCATCTTCGAGGGTGGAGAGGCGCCCGCCGGCATCCTGGCCAGAGATGAGGTCGAGATGGACCGGATCGTCGAGTATATCGACGGCGAGCGCCATGTGCTGCCGGACTTTCATTATCAGCGCAACACGATGTATTTGCGCTTCTGTCACGCGGCCTACCACAAGGGCGCCGCCCTGGCGGAACTGGGGCGACTGCTGGAAATTCCGGCCGAGGAAATTTTCGCGGTGGGCGATCACCACAACGACCTCTCGATGCTCGACGGTCGTTATGCCTCCATGCCCGCGTGCCCGGGCAATGCGGTCGCGGAAGTCCAAGCGATCGTGCGGGAGGCGGGCGGGTATGTGGCGGGCGCGCCTTACAGCGAAGGAGTTCGGGAGGCGTTGGAGCATTATCGGTCCGCGCGAGGGTGAGCCAGGTTTCACGCTGCCCGACCACACCCCTCGGGAGCTGCAGTAGTGTGTTCCGCGGAGCCGCCAGCCCCAGCCGCCTATAGTAAGCGGCCAGGGAGAACTTCCGGCTTGCGCCCGCGCGGCGGACGCCTTAGATGATGAGGCCATGACAAAACATTGGTGGCGCTAAAGACGGGCCGGTCTCACTCACTCGAGTGAGATCTCGTCGCGCTGTTGGCGTCGCACGTTTGCCCGATGAATCACCGGATTCATCGGGTCTTTTTTTACCCTTTTTCCCCAACGATGAACTCTAAAGTACAATACAATCAGGACGGCCTCATTCCCGCCATCGTGCAGCAGGCGGCGGGCGGGCGCGTGCTGATGATGGCCTGGATGAATGAACTCTCGCTCCACAAGACCCTGGAGACCGGCGTGATGCATTACTGGAGCCGCTCGCGGCAAAAGCTGTGGTTGAAAGGCGAGAGCAGCGGCCACATCCAGCAGGTGAAACGCTGGTATGCCGATTGCGATGGCGACACGCTGCTCTTCGAGGTCGAGCAAGCGGGCGGCGCCTGTCACACCGGCTACGAAAGCTGCTTTTTTCAAGAATACACCCTGGACGGTTCACCGGTCGAAATCGCCGAGGAGAAAGTCTTCGACCCTTCGCGGACCTATGCGAAATAGCGCCGATGACTAGTCTTCATCTAGAACCTGCCTTGGATGAGTTCCGGAAGCTGGCCACGCAGGGAAATCTGATCCCCGTTTATGCCGAGCTGGTGGCCGACGCCGAGACACCGGTCTCGGCGTTTCAGAAGCTTGACGATGGGGGCTACGCGTTTTTGCTGGAGTCGGCCGAGACGAGCGACCAGGTCGGACGCTATTCATTTGTGGGCAGCTCGCCGCGTTTGCTCATCGAGAGCACGGGGCGGACGATCACGGTGACCGAAGAGGGGCAGCGCGAGGAATTCACCTGCGAGGGGGATCCGCTCGCCGAGGTGCAGAAAATCATGGCGCGCTACCGGGCAGTCGCATTGGAGGATCCGACGAGCCACTTGCCGATCTTCAGCGGAGGCGCGGTCGGTTATCTGGGCTACGACATGGTGCGCTATTTCGAGCCGACGATTGGCGAGCCCCCGCCGGATCAGCTCGGGTTGCCGGAGATGCTGTTTATGATCACCGACACGGTGCTGATCTTCGATCATCGGCTTCGGCGCCTGAAGGTGCTTTCGAATGCTTTGGTGCGCGACGATCCGGAAGCGGCGTATGCGCAGGCGCGGGAACAGATCGAGCGGGTGGTGAAGAAGCTGTCGCAACCGATGGCGCTGCCTTTCCTCGATGCCCTCGATACGGGCAAAGCGCCCAGCGCGGAATCGAACACCACGCGCGAGCAATACCTGCGGCGGGTGGAGGATGCGAAGGAATACATTCGCGCCGGCGACATTTTCCAGATCGTGCCTTCGCAACGTTTCGAAACGCCTTTCACCGGCGATGCGTTGACCCTTTACCGGACGCTGCGGCACATCAATCCATCACCGTATCTTTTTTGCCTGAAATTCGCCGGGCGCTTCGCCCTCGTCGGCAGTTCGCCCGAGGTGCACGTGCGGGCGGTCAACGGCCAGGTCCAGATCCGGCCGATCGCCGGGACGCGTCCCCGTGGGCAAACAGAAGCCGCCGATCAGGCCAACGCGGACGATCTGCTGGCCGATCCCAAGGAACGCGCCGAGCATCTCATGCTGGTCGATCTGGCGCGGAACGACCTGGGCCGCATCGCCGAATACGGCTCGGTGAAAGTGACGGACTTCATGGCGATCGAGCGCTACAGTCATGTCATGCACATTGTCAGCAACGTGGAAGGCCGCCTGCGGGAAGGCGCGAACGCCTATGACGCGATGCGGGCCACTTTTCCGGCGGGAACGGTGAGCGGTTCGCCCAAAGTGCGGGCGATGCAGTTGATCAATCAGTTCGAGCGGAGCAAACGAAACGCTTATGCCGGGGCGGTCGGTTATTTCGGTTTCGATGGCAACACCGACTCCTGCATTGCCCTGCGGACCGTGACTCTCAAGGACGGAATGGCCTATGTGCAGGCCGGCGGCGGGGTGGTGGCCGATTCCGTGCCGGCGGACGAGTACCAGGAGACGGTGAATAAAGCGATGGCCGTGCTCACGGCCATCGCGCGGGCTCAGAAGCTCAATCAATGAAAACGAAAATTTCTTCGGGGAGCACACGCGTCTCGCGTGTTGGGTTCGGCGTCCCGCCGAATCCTCGGGCGGATACCATCCGCCCAACCTGCCCGGCGGGACGCCGGCCAGCACACGCGAGACGCGTGTGCTCCCCCCAAAAATCACTGTTATGCTGCTCGTCTTAGATAACTACGACTCATTCACCTATAATCTGGTCCAGTATTTTGGCGAACTAGGCATCGCGCCGGAGGTGCGGCGCAACGATGAGATCACGGTGGCGGAAATCGAGGCGATGCAGCCGGAGCGGATCTGTATTTCCCCCGGCCCCCGCACCCCCGACGAAGCGGGCATTAGCAACGAGGTCATCCGCGTTTTTGGTCCGCGGCTGCCGATCTTCGGCGTGTGTCTCGGGCACCAGTGCATCGGGCGGGTTTTTGGCGGCGAGGTGGTGCGGGCGGACCGATTGATGCACGGCAAGACTTCGCCGATTCTGCACAATGGCGAGGGCGTCTTCGCGGGTCTGCCCAGTCCTTTTGAAGCCACCCGCTATCACTCGTTGCTGGTGAAGCGGGCAACGATGCCGGAATGCCTGGAGATCACGGCGGAGACGGCGGAGGGAGAGGTGATGGGATTGCGTCACCGCGAGCTGCCGGTTCACGGCGTGCAGTTTCATCCCGAATCGATCCTGACGCTCGAGGGAAAGAAGATTTTGCAAAATTTTCTCGATCTATGATCACCTGCGATCTGCCGGGAATCCCAAAAATCGCGAGCGGCAAGGTGCGCGAAATTTTCGATCTCGGCAGCGAATTGCTTCTGGTCGCGACCGATCGTATTTCCGCCTTCGACTGCGTCCTGCCTAATCCAATTCCGGATAAGGGCAAGGTGCTCACGCAGATCTCCGACTTCTGGTTCTCTAAAATAAACTTCATCAAGAACCACCTGGTCACCACTGACGTGTCGGGCTATCCCACGGAGCTGGCGGGACGCTCGATGATCGTGCGAAAGGCTCACCCGCTGCCCATCGAATGCATCGTGCGCGGCTATCTGGCCGGCTCGGGCTGGAAAGAGTATCAGGCTTCTGAAACTGTCTGTGGAATGGCCCTGCCGTCCGGGCTGCGGCAGGCGGAGCGGCTGCCGGAGCCGATCTTCACCCCCGCCACCAAGGCCGTCTCCGGCCATGACGAAAATATCTCCTGGGAACGCTGTGTCGGGCTGGTGGGGGACAAAATTGCCGAACAGGCGCGGGTAGCTAGTCTGCGGAGCTATGAACTGGGGCGCCAGCACGCGGAAGAGCGCGGCATTATCCTGGCGGATACTAAATTCGAGTTTGGTCTTTTCGAGGATGAGCTGATCCTGATCGATGAATGCATGACGCCGGACTCTTCGCGGTTCTGGCCGGAGGAGGACTATGCCCTAGGCATCAGTCCGCCTAGTTTCGATAAACAGTTTGTGCGCGATTATCTGGAGACATTGCCGTGGGATAAGACCCCGCCCGCGCCGGGGCTGTCGGCGGAGGTGATTGCGCGGACGCGGGCTAAATATCTGGAGGCGTACCGCAAGCTGACGGGCGCCGAGTGCCGGTTGTGATTCCGGGATGGAAGAGCTGATCGACGATTTTATCCTCTTCCTGGCGACGGAGCGGGGGCTGTCGGAGAACTACCAGCTTTCCACGCGGAGATCGCTGGAGGATTTTGCCGCATGGCTGCGCCGGGCGCGGCAGATTAGCGAGGCGGGGATGATCCGGGTGGAGGATATCACGGAGTATCTAGCCTTTCGCAAGAGAGGCGGTTTGGCGGCCGCGTCGATCAAGTTGATCGTGGTCGCGATCAGGATCTGGTGCCGTTTTCTGACCTCCCGCGGGAAGGTGCCGCGCGATGTGGCGGAGCTGCTGCCGATGCCGCGGGTGGAGCGCTATTTGCCGGAGACGATGAATGTGGTCCAGTTCGAGCAACTGCTGAGCGGGATCGCGCCGGAGCGGGAGCGGGCCAAGCGCGACACGGCCATAATCGAGCTGCTCTACGCGAGCGGGCTTCGCGTTTCCGAGCTGACGACGGCGCGCCTGGAGAATCTCGATCTGGAGAACGGCGTGATCCGCGTGCTAGGCAAGGGCCACAAAACGCGGCTGGTGCCGGTGGGGCGCAAGGCCCGCGAGGCGATCGCGGAGTATCTGAAGACGGAGCGGCCCGCACTGGTGGGGCCGAAAACGGGCAGTCATATTTTTCTAAATCGGCGCGGCGGGGGGCTAACCACGGCGCGGGTCTGGCAGATCATGAAGGAGGCCGCGAAAATGGGTGGGGTGGAGGCGAAGGTGTATCCGCATCTGCTGCGGCATTCGTTTGCGACGGATCTGCTCTCGAACGGGGCGGACCTGCGGATTATTCAGGAACTGCTCGGGCACGCGGACATTTCGACGACGCAGATTTACACGCATGTGGATAGCGACCGGCTGAAAGCGGTGCACCGGAAGTTTCATCCTCGCGGATAGCGGGGGCGTGCCCCGGCGCGGGCGCAAGTTCCGATGGCGCGAGCAACGTGAGACAGATTTGCAATCTGTCGGGGCGAGCGCCAGCGAGGCGGGGGGAACCGGCCGCCTGCGCCCGGACAGATTGCAAATCTGTCTCACGTTGGTGCCCGCCGCCCTACCGGCGGACGTATTTCTCCAGATGAGCGCTGAAACCGCCGAGGTCCACCTCCTGGCGATACTCGCGGTGGAGAGTGCGGCTTTTCGGGAAAACAGACAGCGGATTGGCGAAGATGAGGCGGCCGCCCGGGGTGAGGGTTCGTCCGGCGACTTCGAAAAGATCGGCGATCAGGCTCGCCAAATTGGGCACCGGGACGCGGCGGCCCATCGGGGGATTGGAAATGATGAGCGTGACGGGGCCGGTCCGCGTGTCGCGAAAATCCGTGAGAAGGAAACGGCTCGGAATGGTGTCGCCCATGGCGGCGGCGAAGTTGGCGCGCGCGCCGGCGATCGCTTCGGCGCTGAGATCAGTGCCGATGACGCCCCGCACGCCGCCCCGCAGCGCGCACTCGATCAGTTCCACGCCGGAACCGCAAAACGGGTCCCAGACTGTTTCATCCCGCATCTTTCCGGCCAGACGAGCCATGGCGGCGGCCAGCGGAGGGTGGGAGGCGGCGGGGACGTCGCGGTCGCGATAGACGAATCTTGGATCGGGGCGCAGGCGGGGTGACAGTTCAACCGAGACGCCTGCCGGGCCATCCTGGACGTTGATTTGCCAAGAGGCGTGGCGAGCGTCGTTGAGGAGTTCGGGACATAAGGTGGAGACTCGGTCGGTGATGTGCCGGATCAATCCGCGCTGATGGCCTCGCGCCGGAAATTCGAGGCGGTAGCGCGGCGGGCCTTCGGTGAAGGCGCGCAGCAATCGTTGGGTTCGCTCGGAAGCGATGACTTCGGCGATTTCCTCGTCGCTTTTCACGGTTCCCAGATCGAAGGCCAGAGTGCTGAAACAGCGGAGCAGGTAGATTTCGGACAGCGAGAAATCGGCCAGCGGCTCAAGCGCGACCAGGCCCGGCTCGGTCCGGCAATGAAGGAACCGACGGCGCAGCGTCTGCGATTCGTCGTGAAGAATTCGCTCCAGCCCGGTTCGGCAGTGCAGGTGAATTTGCAGTCCTCGGAGGGCGCATACTTTTCCATTCTGGCGCACGCGGCCCGGCTGCCGCGCGCGGGCGAGGTTGGCGCGAGCTTTTTGCAGCGTGCGGCCCGAAATATCGGGGTGCCGCAAGGTGGCGGCACCCCCGATTTTCTGTAGCGCCTGGCTGAGGTGATCTTTCTCGCGATCGGACTCGGATTGATCGAGCAGGCCGAGCAACTCGTTTTCCTCCCGCTCGGCGGCGCCGAGCTTGGGGAGGGCGGCGATGGCGTAGCGGCGGATTTTTTCCTGCGGATCGTGCAGAAGGCCGCGCAGCCAGCATCGCGCCTGAGCCTTTTGGCCGGCATTTCCTTCCTCGGAGAAAACGACGCCGACGGCCCGGACCACCGATACGGATTTCAGACGTTCCGGGGCGGGCGCCTGATCGAAGGGGGGGACTTCGCGGCTCCACAGCGCCTCGCAGGAGAGCTGGCGCAGGCGCTGATAGTCGGCTTTGAGCGGACGGCTCACGCGGACATGAGGGCTTCGATTTCGTCGGGCTCGATCGGGATGTCCGCCGTGAGATCGACGGGGTCGCCCTCGGTGACGAGAAGGTTGTTTTCCAGACGGATGCCGAATCCTTCCTCGCGAAGGTAGATGCCAGGTTCGCAGGTGAGGACCCAGCCGGGCTGGAGTGGGGTGCGCATGTCGCCGACGTCGTGCACGTCGAGGCCCAGCGGATGGCCGATGGCGTGCATGAAATATTTTTTCACGGCGGCGGGTTCGTTGTTCTCGATCAGGCCGAGACCGACCAGTTCGCCGCCGAGGAGGGCAGCCGATTTTTCCCGGAGTTCGAGCATGGTCAGGCCGGGACGCATGAGGGCGGAGGCGGCGCGCAGGACGCGGAGGACGGCCTCATAAACCTGGCGTTGCCGATCGGTGAAGCGGCCGGAGACGGGCACGGTGCGGGTGAGGTCGGCGTTGTAATTTCGCCAGGAGGCGGCGGCATCGATGAGGATCAGGTCGCCTTCGCGGCAGGGCTGATCGTTGGCGAGATAGTGGAGAATGCAGGCGCTGGCTCCGCTGGCGAAGATGGGACTGTAGGCGAAACGGCAGTGGCGGCGGGTGATTTCGTGGGCGTAGTCCGCTTCGAGATCGGCTTCGTTCACGCCCGGCTTGGTCGAGGCGAGCACCCGGCGAAAGGCGTCCCCCGTGACCGCGGCGGCGTGGCGGATAAGTTCGAGTTCGGGTTCCGATTTTACCAGACGCAGCTCATGCAGCAGCGGGGCGAGCCGTCGGAAATCATGCAGGGGAAACTGGCTTTTGGTTTCGGCGATAAACCGATCGTCGCGCGTGGCGATGGCCGGTGCGGCTCGGCGGTGTTCGTTGCGGTTGAGAAACAGCGTCTCCGCCTCCAACGCGAGTCGCCGGAACAGGGCGGGGAAATCCCTCAGCCACTTCACGGTCTCCACGCCGGAGAGGGCGCGCGCTTCCTCCGCGGTGTGTTTGTGGCCCTCCCAGATTTCCGTGGTCTCGTCCGGCTCGCGCAGGAAAAGAATCGTCCGATTTTCGTCCTCGTGCGCGCTGGGGAAAAGCAGCAGCCGGGTTTCTTCCTGTTCGATGCCGCTCAGGTAAAACAGGTCCGCGTTCGGCTGCATCCGGAGCAGGCCATCGGCATTAGTCGGCAGGAGGTCGTTGGCGTTGACCACCGCCAGTGCGCCTTCGGGCAGGCGCTGAGCCAGGCGCTGGCGATGGCTGGTGAAAAGTTCGGCGGACACGGAAGCCTAGTCTTTTGGCTGGAAATCGAGCGAGGCGGAATTGATGCAGAAACGCTGGCCCGTGGGCTTGGGCCCGTCGGGAAAGACGTGTCCGAGATGACCGCCGCACTTGGCGCAGAGCACCTCGGTCCGGCGCATGCCGTGGCTGTCGTCGGACACGGCAGCGACATTTTCCGGCGAGACCGGCGCGTGAAAACTGGGCCAGCCGGTGCCGGAATCGAATTTGGTGCCGGACTCGAAGAGATCGGTTCCGCAGGCGGCGCACACGTAGGTGCCGTCGCCTTTGTGATCGTGATATTTGCCGGTGAAGGCGCGCTCGGTGCCTTTATGAAAAAGCACGTTATACTGTTCGGGAGTGAGTTTTTCTTTCCAGTCTTCAGGGTGGTTCATGAGAGTTTGGCGGCGGTTATTTTTCGAAGCCCCGCAGGGAGCGTGCTCCGGGGCGGGCCGGGGCCGGGACGGAACTCGGGTTCGCTTGCGCTGGGTCGATCCGCTGCGCCC
>JBGTNO010000035.1:0-3919 GCA_041743065.1 Chthoniobacterales bacterium | reverse complement strand
TTTCGAGGTGCTGGCGGCGGTGTGTGGACGCGGTATAAAGGCGGCGTCGCCGACGAGTGCGACGCGACCGACGGCCATGCGCGGAACGGCGAGGTCGAGGATGGGCTGCAGAAACGGCTCCTCCGTCGCCTTCCATAATTCGAGGAATTGCGGACAAAGCACGCGCTCGGCGATGAGTTGCTGCGCGACGATGACCTCGGGGCAAAGCTGTCCGGGCGGAATCGAGAACTCGTGCAGCCGATTGTCGTGACCCGTCATCAGGCGCGGCAATTCCGCTTCCGGCACATTCCAATACCAGACCCAGTTCAGACGCCGCGCGCCGGGCTCCGTCTCGCCGTTTGCGCCCGGAATGAGGTAGCAGAGGATGTGACTGTGCCTCATTTGCTGAAAGGTGAAGTGATCGCCAAAGGTCGCGAGCAACGCCGCTCCCGCGTCGCGCTCATGCACCACGCCGCGCCACGCGACGTAGCCGGCGTAGCGCGGCTTCACCTCGGGAAAAAGCCGCGCGCGGATCGTCGAGCGCGAGCCATCCGCACCGACGAGCAAATCGCCGCGCACTTCATCGCCGTTGGCGAAGTACGCCGTCACCCCATTTCTCTCCGCGGCGAAATCGAGAAGCTGACATCCGGCATGATATTTTTCGGCGGGGAAGGCCGCGCGAAAGGCGCGCTGGAGCAGGCCCCACGAGGTCATCAGTTGCGGCATGAATTGCTGCGACTCGGGTTTGCCGTCGTGGCCCAAATACTGGCGCTGACGCAGCCACACGCCGGTCTCGTCTTCCGCCAAGCCGCAGCGGTGCGTGAGCATGTGCAGCGTCTCGGCCTGCATGACAATGCCGGCCCCGCGGTCATCCAGCACGCGCGGCGAACGCTCGAAAATCTCGACGTCATATCCGGCGTGATGCAATTCGATGCCGGCGGCGAGACCTCCGAGCGAGCCACCGATGACCAAAGCTTTTGGTTTCACGATCATTCCCTCAAGACTCTGCTTTTTCCCGCTTCAAGAGACAAATGCGCAGGGGATGCGGCATGCGTTTTTATACCCTACAGCTCTCACCGGTGCAGTTGCCAGTGGTGCCGAGAGCGTTGCGGAAGACTTCAGCGAAATGCTCTGGAAGCTGTGCGCCCGCAAACGCCGGCACGCCGTTCACCATGAAGAACGGGACGCCGGTCAACCCGCGTTCGCGCGCCTGCCGCTCTTCCGCGCGCACTTCTTCCGTGCCTTCATCGCTGGCAAGGAAGGCGGCGACTTCGCCCGCATCGAGGCCGGTATCGTCGGCGATAGCGACGAGCGTTTGCGTAGCGCCCACGTCGCGACCCTCCGAGAAATATGCGTGCAGCAGAGCGTCGTTAATCTCGTTCTGCTTGCCCTGCTTGTGAGCAAACCAGATCAAACGATGACCGAGAAACGTGTTGGGTGTCCGCTCGATTTTCTCGAAGTGGAAGTCGAGGCCCGCGGCAGCGCCATTGGCGGTCACGTCCCGATCCATCGCCAGGGAACGCTCCCAGCTTCCGAACTTTGCGGAGCGATAAGACTTTCGATCCATCCCTTCCGCGGGCATGTCGGGATTCAGCTCGAAGGCTCTCCAGTGGATCTCATAGCTAACGCCCGGACCGAGCATCTTGAGCCCGTCCTCCATCCGCTTCTTCCCGATGTAGCACCACGGACAGATGAGGTCGGAATAGATTTCGATTTTCAGTGCTTTCATCATGTCCGTTCAGGTTTTCTCAGGAATCTGCGGCCGCCCCCCCAACCGTCGCCCGCGGCCTTGGCTCCCGGAATTCTCGGTGCTTTTGAAATTCATCCGTTCAGACTCATCCTTGGATGCGATTTGCACAAGTAGGCACAAAAAAGATACTATCGATAATGTCCGATCCCTCCTCCAAAGGCAAATATGCGCGCTCCGGCTACGATGCCGTCCTCGAGGTGGTCGGAGGCAAATACAAGGTCGCCATCCTCTATCGGATGAAAGCGTCCGTGCTGCGGTTTGGCGAATTGCGACGCCTGCTGCCCTCCGCCACGCCGCGGATGCTCACCAAGCAACTCCGGGATCTCGATCGCGACGGGCTGATTTCCCGCAAAGTCTTCCGCCAGGTGCCACCTCGCGTCGATTATTCGCTGACCGAAGAGGGCGGATCGGCACGGAGTTCCGCGCGTTCGTCCTGAAGAACGCGACCGCGAACCTCGCCAAAGGTCATGATGGCGCGTGAGCTTCGCGACAGCGTCTTGGAGTGCGCCGGTCCTCCGGCGCGCTTTCGGATGGGATTTCGAGTGCGGAGGGATCGCGCTCACCCAAAGCGCCCGTGGACTGGCACACTCCAAAACGCCAGCGCATCCGGGAGCAGGAAAGAGCTGCCCGCTTTGCTTTCAGACATTCGAAGCCGACCCGAAGCCTTACCTTTCACGAAAGCTCCCGCCTCGGCAGGACAACCCTTCGATACTCTGACGCGAATGCCCGAGCAGACAGTTTACCTTACGGCGCTGGAGGCTCTACGTATCTGGGATCTGTGGTTCCACTGGCGGACTGGCTATTTGCCGAACTTCTCCACGGCTTCCTTGCCCACGGTGAGGTCGGACACGGCGATGGTGTAGCCGCGGTCGGTGAGTTCGAGTTTGCCCACGGCAATGACTTCGTCTTTCGGCTTGGGGAGCTGGGCTTTCAGCGACTCGGGCAGCTTCGCGACGATGGAGGCTTTCGCGCACCCGTCGCCGCAGCCGGCGTCGCTCGGATCGGCGATGGTGAACATGCCGAGCTTTTCGGACACGAGATCGACTCCGCCTTGCACGGCGATGACTTTATCTTTGTTGGCGTTGAGCTTCGTTTGCAGGTTCTTGAATTGGATCACCGCAGGTTTGTCGCCGGCGAAGGCGGCGGTGGCGGCGAAGGCGCAGCAGAGGAGGATGAGTTTCGTTTTCATGGTTTTCATTGTTGGACGTTTCATTTGGTTCGTTTGTTGAGGGCTACAGATGCCGGATGGCATCGACGATCTTGATGCGGGTCGCGCGGCGCAGCGGGAAGGCGACGCCGAGCAATCCGATCAACCACGCGAGGCCGAGCCCGATGGCCACGAGGGGAAAATCTACCTGGAAGCGGAAGGCGCCCATCGGGATGCGCATCGGCAGCCCGTTGAGCAGAAGGGCAAATGCGCCACCGATCACGCCGCCCGCGCTGGCGATGAGCAGCGCTTCCAGCACGAAAGAAAAGGCGACGCTGGATTTCGCGTAGCCGAGCGTGCGCAGCATTCCGATCTCGCGCACGCGGCCCATGATGGCCGCGAGCAGCGTGTTCATGCCGGTGAAGACGCCGCCGCAGATGAGCATGGCGGTCATGGCGACGGTCATCGTCTGCACGGGACGAAAGCTCGCGGCGTAGGCACGGTAGTAGTCGCTCTCGCTGCGCGCATCCACGAGCACGTCTCGGCGCGTGGCGAAGTCGAACACCATCTCCGCCACGTCGGCGGGCGACTTCGCACTGACGGTGATGACGGAAAATTCCTCGCGTCGCGCGGAAACCATGAGGTCGTCCAGCGAGCCCCAGATTTCGGATTCCAGCGCGGTGCCCGGCGCGGAGAAGCGCCCGACGATGCGCCAGGTGTGGCCTTCGAAGCGCAGCTCGTTGCCGATTTCGAGCGCGCTATCCGGGAGCGCCATCTTCGTGGCGGCGAGAGGGCCGGCCATGATCTCGCCGGGCGCGGTCGGGAAACGTCCGCCGGTCACGCGCACCTGCCGGTGGACTTGCAGCGCGACCGGGAGGACGCCGCGAATCAGTGCCTGTGCCGGTTCGCGGCCGGGCACTTCCACGTTGCTGGTGAAATAGAGTTCCGGGGAGGCGAGCCGCTGGCCGTCGCGCTCGGCGACGAGCGGCGAGAAGCGCACGACCTCCAGCACGCTGCGGTCGATGGCGGAGAATTCCAGCGTT
>JBGTNO010000034.1:0-14839 GCA_041743065.1 Chthoniobacterales bacterium | reverse complement strand
TGCCAGTGACGCGCCAGGGTCTTCATGGCTCCGGGATTGTGGGCGCCATCCAGGATCAGGGCGGGCTCGAGGCGCTGAAAACGCCCCTTCCAGTTCACCGACGCCAGCCCGGCCTCGATCTCCGCTTCGCTCACGGCCAGCGCGCCGGCCTTCAGTGCCGCGATGGCCAGCGCCGCGTTGTCGCGCTGATGCTCCCCCGCCAGCGCCACCCTCCCGTGGTAGGAGGTCTCGATAAAGGTCAGGGGACTGCTGCGCACCCGGGCGACCTTTGCGAGCGTCGCGGCAGCTCGTTCGCTTTGCCGCGCCGACACCGCCGGCAGGTCTGGCTTGATGATACCCGCCTTTTCGTTCGCGATGTCCTCGATCTCGTGCCCCAGCCAGCGTTGATGATCCAGATCGATCGGGGTGATGACCGAGACGACCGGCCGGATGACATTCGTGGAATCCAGCCGACCCCCCATGCCAACCTCCATCACCGCCACCTCGACCTTTTGTTTCTGAAAATAACGGAGCGCCAGCACGGTGGTGTACTCGAAAAACGTCGGCGAATCGCTCCAGTCGGCCGCCACTTCCCGCAGCAGGGCCAGTCCTTCGATGACCTCCGCCTCGGGAATTTCCTCCCCGTTCACCCGGATCCGTTCCCGGAACTCCACCAGATGGGGCGAAGTAAAGAGGCCCGTGCGCATCTCCGCCTGCCGGCAGATCGCCTCCAGCATGGCGCAGACGGAACCTTTCCCGTTCGTGCCCGCCACATGGATATACCGGATGCCGCCCCCGGCCAGATCCACCTCAGCGGACTGGAGCAATTTGCGGACATTCTCCAGGCCCAGCTTAATCCCGTGCTGCTGTGTGGCGTAGAGCCACTTGATCGTTTCCTGGTAATTCATAGCGCACCCCGCATGCTCGCTTTTACCTCTTCCTTACATCCAGGGATGCCTCAACCCGCCAAATATTTCAGACTGAGCGCCAGCGTGGACCGCATCTTCGTCCGAGGCACGATCATGTCCACCAGCCCGTGATCCTTTAAAAATTCCGCTGTCTGGAAATCCGAGGGCAAATCCTGATGCGTCGTCTCCTTGATCACCCGAGGGCCCGCGAAGCCGATCATGCAGCGCGGTTCCGCCATGATCAGATCGCCCAGCGAAGCGAAGCTGGCCATCACCCCCGCCGTCGTTGGATTCGTCAGCACCGAGATGTAGGGCAACCGGGCCGCCGCGTGCAGCGCCAGCGCCCCGCTCGTCTTCGCCATCTGCATCAGACTCAGCATGCCTTCATACATCCGGGCGCCGCCCGAGGCCGCGATGATAATGACCGGCATTTTCTCGCGGGTGGAGCACTCGATGATGCGGGTGATTTTTTCCCCGACCACCGAGCCCATCGTCGCCGCCAGAAAGTTGAAATCCATCACCGCCAGCCCGATTCGCCGGTCTTCAAGCCGGCCGGTGCCCGTAATGACCGCGTCGTGCAGCCCCGTCCGGTCCTGATAACTCTTCAGCCGATCGCTGTAGGTGGCCATTCCCGTGAATTTCAGCGTGTCCACCGAGACCATCTCCGTGTCATGCTCCTCAAAACTATTCGGATCGAGCAGCCGGACGATCCGTTCCCGCGCGCTCTGCGTGAAATGATGCGAACACTTCGGGCAGACCCGGTCATTCTTGGTCAGCTCCAGCTTGTGGATAAACTCCCCGCACGACGGGCACTTCTGCCAAAGCCCCTCCGGCATGTCGCGCTTGCGGGACTCCGAGACAAAGGCGGGTTTTTTGAAAATCGACATATCAACTGCGAGCTACGACCACCGCGCGCACTTCCGCCGCGCCAGCTCCTCGAAGCACCCGCGCGCATTCGTCGAGAGTGGATCCCGTGGTGAGCACATCATCGACCAGCAATATTCGGAGGTCCTGCATCACCGCATTCTTGCGCGGTCGGAAAGCATTGCGCAAGTTTTCCATACGCTGCCGCCGGTCGAAATGGGTCTGCGTTTCCGTCGCGCGCGTCCGCTCCAGCAGATGGACCACCGGCCGGCCACATCGGCTCGCCAACACCCCCGCCAGCTCCGCCGCCTGATTAAATCCCCGCTCCCGCCGCCGCCGGCGGTGCAACGGCACGGGCGTGATCGCATCGAAATCCCAGCTCCGCAGCCGGTCATCCTCCATCGCCTCCCGCAGCAGCACGCCCAGCGGCAACAGCCGATGGGATTGCCCTCGATACTTGAACTCGGCAATCAGGCGCGCCACCCAGCCTCGCCGCCGAAAGACAGCGACCGCGTAGCGGAAAGCGAACTGCCGCACCCCACAGTTCGGACAGACCAGCCGCCCGCCCTCGATCTCGCCGTCAAAAGGCTGTGAGCAAGTGTCGCAACGGGGCTGGCCCACCCGCGGCGCGGCCTCCAGGCAGTCCCCGCACAGCGAGACGTCCCAGCGGGTCGGCACCTGACAGCCTGCGCAGTGCGGCGGAAAAAAGAGCGCCCCCAGGCCCTCAATCAAATGTCGTAGCTTCTCTCCCCACCACATACCGACACCATAGCCAAACCAGCGTGCCGAGGACAACCATCATGGCAAGCGCCACCAATCCCACCTCCAGATGATCACCGATCCAGACCGAAGGCTCCCCGCGCCGGTTCGCGATTTTGGTGAACTCGAATTTTCCCAGGATCATCCCCGCGTGCAGCCCGATCGGCAGCCAGAGCGACCGCGTCGCCAGGGCCGCGTAGCCCAGGATCAATCCCAGCGCGAATAGCGTCGTAAATCCCCCCACCAGCAGCAGCGGATCCTGAAACTGCCAGAAAGAATGCGGCAGCAGCTCGAAACCCGACAGCCAGTGGACCGCGCGATCCGCGAACACCCCGTCCCGTGATTTCAGAAAATGAACGATCGAATACAGCGCCGCCGTAAAGGTCAGCGCCATCCATTTCGACCCCGCCCGCAGCGCCAGCGCCAGAATCACCCCGCGAAAGAGAAACTCCTCCGCGATCGAAGCCCCGGCCGCCGTCAGCGGCACCTTCCGGATTTTCCGCCACGGAAATTCGTCTTTGATTTTGTAATAATCCATCGCCACCAGGATGGTGCCCAGGATCGCCATTAGCGCCACTGAGACCGCCAGCCCGAAGCACAGATTCCGCCAGCGGTGCGGATCGCGCCGCATGGTCGCCGAGCGCAGGTCGCGCGGGTCGAGCCACTTGATAAAAGGATAGAGCAGCCCCACCGCCGCGATCAGCATCGCCCGATTGAAATAGCGCTGGAACGGCGTCTCATCCAGAAACGGCAGAAACCGATCCGAGCCCACCGCGTGCCCCAGCCAGTAGAGCGGCGGGGCCAGCACGGCACCCAGCAGCAAGGTGCCGATCAGATAGAGGAGAATTTTGCTGATCTCTTTCAAGTCAGGTTACTTAATAGCCCATCCCTTCCCAGGCCGAATCAAAAACCATGCACAACGAGCATTCCTGGACCGAACGCACCGAAGAAGGGGCCAGACGCGAAATCCGCGCCACCAAGTTCGGTAAAAAATGGCGTCTCCAGGCTAAAGTCCGCGGAGAAGAGGCCTGGACTTACTACGACGACGGCGCACCCCGCCACGACCTGGAAGCCCTCCTCGATATTCTCCGCCGCAAATATCAACGCCGCCGCGCCTCGCACGAAGACGTGACATCGGTGGAAAAACTCCTGGCCGATTCTCCTCCTCCTCTTGCTCCCACTCATAATCTTAATCCCCTGCCCCGTCCCCACCATGAAGATTAAGATTAAGAGCATGATTAAGAGGTTTTTTGCCTGCCGACCACCGTGCCCCTGATCTCCGATCGCGAAACCGCCGCCGCCTGGGATCGGACGCACAGTTGGCATCCCTTCACGCAGATGCGGGATTGGTGCGACCCTTCGCACCAGCCTCTCGAGCTCGTCCGCGGCGAGGGCGCGTATCTTTTCGACGCCACCGGCCGCCGCTACCTCGATGGCAATTCCTCGATCTGGACCAACCTCCACGGCCATCGCCACCCCGCGCTCGATGCCGCCGTGCGCGACCAGCTCGACCGCGTCGCTCACACCTCCTACCTCGGCACCGCCCACCCCCCAGGCAGCTTCCTCGCCCGCAAACTCTCTCAACTCTGGCCCGAAGACCGCCTCCCGCGCGTCTTCTTCTCCGACGACGGCTCCACCGCCATCGAGGTCGCCCTTAAGATGGCCATCCAGTTCTGGCAACTGACCGGCCACCCGCGCCGCCAGCTTTTCCTCGCCTTCGATGGCGCCTACCACGGCGACACCATCGGCGCGTCCAGCCTCGGGGGCGTCGCCGCCTTTCACGATCGCTTCGCGCGATATCATTTCCCGGTGCAGCGCCTCCGCTCCTTGGCCGATCTGCGCGCTCTCCCCGCGGATGTGATCAAACAGGCAGCCGCCGTCGTGATCGAGCCGCTCATTCAAGGCGCGGCCGGGATGCTCCTCTGGCCCTCCGGCATGCTCGCCGAGCTGCGCCAATGGTGCGATCAGACTGGCACCCTGCTTATCGCCGATGAAGTCATGACCGGCTTCGGCCGCACCGGGCGGATGTTTGCCTGCGAACACGAGAACGTCGTGCCCGACCTCGTCGCACTCGCCAAAGGCCTCACCGGCGGCTACCTGCCCCTCGCCGCCACGCTCGCCACCGCCGAGATCTTCGACGCGTTTCTGGGGGGTCATGAGGAAATGCGCACCTTCTTCCACGGGCACAGCTACACCGCCAACCAGCTCGGTTGCGCCGTCGCGCTGGCCAGCCTCGACCTTTTCGAAAACGGCGGCGCGCTCGGCCAGGCCCAAGCCCTCGCCCACACCATGACCGCCGCCCTCGCTCCCCTCGCGGAACATCCCCTCGTCCACGAAATCCGCCAGTGCGGCACCATCGCCGGCCTCGAACTCCGCCAGACCTCCGGCGAACCTTTCGACTGGAAACTGCAGACCGGCCGGCAAGTCTGCCTCACCGCCCGAAATCACGGACTCCTCACCCGCGCCATCCGCGACACCGTCGTTCTCATGCCGCCCTACTGCGCCACCGCTGAGGACCTCGCCCTCGCCCTCTCCGCCCTCACTGCCGCCCTCGCCGAAATCTGAACGCAGAAAAGGCAGCCACACCTAGTAGGTGGAGTGCGACACTTCCACGTCCGCCACCGGCGTCTCGACTTCCCCGCTGGTGCTGGTGGCGCAACTCGAAAAGGCGAGGGAGAAAACGGCGGCATTGAGGGCGAATAGCAAAATCTTCATCGTGCTGATATTTCGTCACCCGCCCCCTGCCCGACTGCCTGCCGCCCCTATTTATTCAGCGGACGCTTCTTCCGCCGATCGCTCCAGAAGATCGTTCCCGCCAAGAAGAGCCCCATCCCGAAGGCGATCATGAAAAACATCATCGCCAGTCCCGGATAGCCCATGATTTGGAAATCCGTCTCGATCCGCATCAGCATCGCCGCCCCCACGATCGAGCCCGCCACGATCAGACCCGCCGTGATCCGATTGGCGATTTTCTGAAAACCGAGGATCAACTCGCGCTCATCGATCGCATCCACGTTCAGGCTCAGCTTGTTGTCCGCCAGCAGATCGAGAATCTTGTTGGCCCGCTCCGGCAGCCGCTCCATCAGGTCCTTCGTTTCCATCATCCCGCTGAAAAGATTGCCGGGCGACAGACTGTGCAGCATCCGCTTCTGCATGATCTGAGCCGCGTGCCGCCGGATCGATTCGTTCGGATCGAATTCCGCATCCAGCGCCCGACCCACCTGATCCAGATTCATCAGCGTCTTGCCGATCATGGCCAGCTCCGGCGGCACCCGCACCCCCGTGTCCGCCGACACCTGCGTCACCGTCAGCACGATGCTGCCCATGTCGATATCCTCCACATTGGCCCCCTCCTGGCTCACCACCAGCTCGCCGATCTTTCGCCGGAAAGTGATTTCGTCGAATCCCTCCCGCCGCGTCCCCATTTTCAGCGCCAGCGTCGCCGCGTCCTCCGGCCGGCCTTCACTGATCGCCAGCAGAAACTGCAGCAGATACCCCCGCATCCGCGGCGCCACCCGCGCCACCATGCCCAGATCGATCAGCGCCACCTTGTGATCCGGCGTCAGGAAGACATTGCCCGGATGCGGATCCGCGTGAAAGAAGCCATCGCTCAGGATCATCTTCAGGTAAGCGTGAAAAAGTTCCTCCGCCAGCGCCTTGCCGTCAAAATCCGTCCGCACCACCGGATGGAGCGACGTGATCTTCGTCCCCGCGATGTAGTCCATCGTCAACACCCGCGCACTCGTATAATCGAGCACCGGGGCTGGAATCACCAGCTTGTCGAACTCCCGCAGACTCTCTCTCAGCCGCGCGAGATTGCCCGCCTCCTCCTCGTAATTCAGCTCATTTAAAAGCGAGAGCTTGAATTGCTCGATCAGGTTCCCCAGCTCGTAACGTCCGAAATCCGTATTCGTGTCCAGGAATTCCGCCATCTCCGACAGCGACTCCAGATCCTCATTCATTTGAGCCCGAATATTCGGCCGTTGTACCTTTACCACCACCTCCGCGCCATGGCGCAGCCTCGCCTTGTGCACCTGCCCCAGCGACGCCGCCGCCATCGGTTCCGGGTCGAACTGCTGAAAGCCTTGCGAGATCCGCACCCCCAGTTCCGCCTGCACGATCGCCTCCACTTCCTCATACGGAAACGGCCCCACATCATCCTGCAACCGCGCCAGCGCTTTCAGATAGCGCGGCGGAATCAGATCCGCCCGCGTCGAAAGCAGCTGACCCAACTTCACGAACGTCGGCCCCATCTTCTCCAGATCGGAGGTCAGATCCTCCGCCTTGGCATTTGCCGCCGCCGCATCGTCCGCGAATTCATCGTCGAAGAGATCGCCCCGCCCATATTTTGCGAAAAGGCGGGCCACATCACGATAACGGCCTAGGTGCTTCGGCTTAAAAGGAATCGACATCACCATACAAACGCATCCACCCCCACCCCCGGTCGGTTATCAGCCCTCAAATCACCCCCGGATTCACGAGGCCCGCCCGGGTACGGAAACCGCCATTATCCGGCCCGGGTCGGGCGGGCATCTGGCCCGCCGGGTTTCGCATCTCGCTGCACACCTCCCCGCAGTCTCGCGACCCGGTGTCATCGAAAAATGGGAACTGGGGGAAGGCGAGGACTGGAAACACATCCCCTGCACTTATCGTAACTGTGATGCCCTCAAGCCCCAACGCAGACATTGACTGGCGACCTTGACGCCGCCTTAGCGCCAACTGACCGGGCTCAGAGGCGGACGCCCCCTCAGTCTTCCTTGACGACGTTCGCCGCCTGCTGCGCGGTATTCATCACCCGGATGAGCGCGGAATAAATCTCGCCCGGTCCCAATCCCTTGCTGACATACCCATTAGCTCCCGCGAACCGGGCCGCCTGCATCATTTCCTCATCATAGCCCAAACCGGTAAAGATGATGATGGGGAGATCGGTATGAGTTTTCCGGATGATCGATATGAGCGAAAGCCCGTCGATCTTCGGCATACCGATATCGAGCACCACCGCGTCGCAATCGTTGAGATTGAGCCACGACTCCACCTTGCATGCGTCCGTCAGCGAAGATGCCTGATGGCCCTTCCCTCGCAAGTAACTGACGAGGAAGCGATTGAGCAGGCGATTGTCATCAACGATTAGGAAGTGCATGTGCGGATATGATCTCGGGTTCAGAAGAGTCTGAATCACTTAGAGCAGCAGGTGTGCCAAAAATTCAACCTCGTACCTGCCCATAACCTCCATAATTTAGCCCCTCAACTGCAAGTAATTTGTCACGGCACACCCCGAAATTCGGCGCCACTTTCGCAAAAACGAAAAAGCGCCTCTCCCATTTGCGGGAGAGGCGCTTTCGCGGAGTTTGCGTTTAGATCGTCAGCTTAGAAGCTGAAAGCGATGCTCGCGCCGCCCCAGAACTCGTCGTCCTTGGTCGCGCCGATATCACGCGTGCCGTCGCCAGCCCGCGCGTAGGCGCCATAACCGGAGAGGCTCACGTATTTGTTCAGCGCCACATTGACGGCCACGCCACCTTCGACGTGATCGTAAACGAACGCGCTGCCCGTGTTGTTGTAGTCGCCGAAGGCGGCCGCCACCCAAGGATCGATCGAGATCGCTTCCGTGACAGGGATGCTCGTCTCGAGCTTGGCCTGCAGGTAATGCGCCTGGAACAGATCGAAGTCGTAGTAGTAATACAGCGACGCCGTCACCCACTCGATCGGGCTGTAGCTTGCACCGACATAAGCTTCGTAGGTGTCAGTCAGAGGACCTTCCTGCTCAGGGAAGCGGTAGTAAATGCCGCCCACTTCAAACGCGACCGGGCCGAGTTCGTAGGTGTAGCTGCCAAAGAGATCCAGCTCGCTGAAGTCATCGTCGCTCTCGATGCCGTTGGCATACCACGCGCCGATGGTGAAACCCTGGGCCGAAAACGTGAGCTGCGTCCAATGCAGGCCGTGATCGTTGAGGATGTCCACGCCGCGGAACATGTATTCGCTGTCGTAGCCAGTGCTCAATTCAGCACTCCACCAAGGTTCGGCCACCTCTTCCTCGGGGACGGGCTGCTTGTAGGTTTTTTCGCTGGCCATGACCGTGCCCGCCTGGGCGGGGACAAGAGCTGCGGTGAAAGCGAGGCCGGCCAAGGTGGCCACCAGCTTCGAGTTAATCGATTTGAGTTTCATGGGATGTTTGGATGTTTTTTGGGTTGCTGGCGCGCTGCCCGAAAATAAAGAGAAGCTCGCGAACAGCGCGCTAAATACCGATCCAGAGAATGGTTGTCAAGCGGATTAACGCAACCATCCCCACTTTTAGTTTTGGCAGCGGAGCGCTTTGAGGAGGAGAGCGGCCATGCCATCTGTCTTCAGCGGCTTGCCTTGCGGCCATTCGGGATGTCAGGCTCCCCGGCGATCGCATGGATCTTCCCGCTGTCACCGATGCCCTCCCCCGACTGCGGGAAATCGTGGCGACCCTGCGCGCGCCGGAAGGCTGCCCGTGGGATCGCGAGCAGACGCACACCAGCCTGCGCGGAAACCTGCTTGAGGAAGCCTACGAGACGATCGAAGCCATCGACCGGGAAGACTACCCCCATCTCGCGGAGGAGCTGGGGGATCTCCTGCTCCAAGTCGTGCTCCATTCCCAAATCGCCGAGGAGGCCGGACGGTTCAATTTCGACGAGGTGGCTCGCGGCATCAGCGACAAACTCGTCCGGCGGCATCCCCACGTGTTCGGCGAGAGCCAGGTCGGAGATACCGCTGGCGTGCTGCGGCAATGGGACGAGATCAAGCGCCGGGAAAGAGGTTACACCACGGAATCGCTCCTCGAGGGCGTTTCCGTCGCTCTGCCCGCGCTCCTGCGAGCCCAGAAGATCCAGAAACGGGCCGCTCAGGCAGGTTTCGACTGGCCCGACCCCACACCGGTCCTCGCCAAAGTGCGCGAAGAAACGGAGGAGCTCGCCGAGGCGTTGGCCGCCGGAAAATCAGACGCCGTCGCCGAGGAAATCGGCGACCTTCTTTTCACTGCCGTGAACCTCGCCCGAAAAGCCGGTCTCGACGCCGAAGTCACTCTCGCCCGCGCCACGGCCAAATTCGCGCACCGTTTCCAAGCCGCGGAGCGAGCTGCCAACGAACGCGGCGATCAATTTTCCGCCCTATCTCTTGGCGAACAGGAAGCGCTCTGGCAAGCGGCCAAAAACGGACCCACGTAATTTCATGAACCCGCGTCTCCTTCTCCCGACCGCCCTCATATTGGGTCTGCTCCGAATGGCGCTAAGTTAAGCCGGTTTTAGGATATTTTCGTAATCTTGCTCTTACTCGTAATCATAATCTCCCAGTTTCCCATGCCCTCGAAATCAGCGATTAAGATTACGAGTAGGAGCAAGAGTAGGAGTAGGATGTCTGCCTCCGCCTAATTTAGTGCCATTCGGGTCTGCTCCCGTTGACCTCCGTCCGCGCTGTGACCTTCGCCGCAGTGAACGCAACCTTTGGCGTCCGTTCCCAGGACCGCCCCGTTCGGCTTGCTGTGCTCAGGACCGCCGATCACGCCCACGTCTGCCTGATCATCGGCTGCAACGCGGCGACCGACGAAATCGCCATCTCCGATTCAGGGGGACCGGAATTCCAGGAACGATGGATCACGGTGGACGAAGCCGAGGACATCACCGGCCGGGAAACGTATCACCTCGAATAATATGCCGGTCCGAAACTCAAGCGGTCGCATCCGCACCCGCTTCAAGCTCCTGCCCATCGTCATCGCTCTGGCCGTGCTGGCGTTTCAATTTTTCTCTTCCGAAAAAGTCACCAACCCCGTCACCGGCGAATCCCACCGCGTCGGGATGAGCGAGGAACAGGAAGCCGCTCTCGGCCTCCAGAGTTATCGGCAGATTCTCTCTCAAGAAAAAGTCATCCCGGCCGGCCCCGAGCTGGAAATGATCCGCCGCATCGCCCGCCGCCTCACCGCCGTCGTCGGCGAAGCGGGCGAGGATTTCCAATGGGATGTGAGCCTCATCGACAGCCCGCAGGTCAACGCTTTCTGCCTGCCCGGCGGCAAGATCGCCGTCTATACCGGCATCCTGCCCGTGGCGCAGACCGAGGCCGGACTCGGCGCCGTGATGGGGCACGAGATGGCTCACGCCATCGCCCGCCACGGCTCGCAGCGCATCCTCCGCCAGCAAATGACGCAGACCGCCATGATGGGCGTGCAGGGCGCCATGTCCGATATGAGCTACGACCAGCAGCGCACCCTCATGGGCCTGCTGGGAGCCGGAGCCCAGTACGGACTCATCCTCCCCTTCTCGCGCGAACATGAGTCCGAGGCCGATTACATGGGCACGCTTTACCTGGCCAAGGCCGGTTACGATCCGCGGGAAGCGGTCACACTCTGGAAACGCATGGGCGCCGCCAGCGAAGGCCGCCAGCCGAGCGAGTTCGCCTCCACCCACCCGTCCCACCAAACGCGCATCCGCCAGCTCGAAAAATGGATGCCCGAGATGCTGGACGCCTACGCAAAAGCCCAGCCCGCTCGCTGATATTTTCCGCCCGGCGGAAATATCGAAAACGACGCGTCATCCGAAGCTGCTCTTGGCAGCGGGCCGAGATGAAATTATCTTCCACACCGTGCGCGCCTTTGGGTCATCTCCGGAGAAACTGGGCGGCCGTCTGCTCCTGGCTCATCCCCACCTGCGCGACCCAAACTTCCGGCGATCGATCATCGTGCTGGCGACCCACGACGAGAAAGACGGCGCCATGGGCTGGGTCGTCAATCATCCGCTGGGCAAGACGGTTCAGGATTTTCCACTCGCGCCCGACGTCAGGGACGGCCTCGAGTCCGTTCCCGTCTCCCTCGGCGGCCCGGTCCAGCGCGATCAGCTGATGTTCGTTTCGTTCCGCTGGCAGGACGAGCGATTCGTCTGCCGCACCCACCTCGAAGCCGCCGAAGCGCGCGCCCTGCTCCACGATCCGCTCGAATCCGTTCGCGCCTTTATCGGCTGCGCGGGCTGGAGCGCCGGCCAGCTCGAGACTGAACTCCAGCAGAAAGCCTGGATCGTCCAGCCCGCCCTCCACGATCTCTGGGAAAATCTCCGCACCACCGACCTGTGGCGGGAAACCATGCGCCAGCTCGGCCCCCTCTATCGTCTCCTCGCCGACGCCCCCGACGATCCCTCGCTGAACTGATCTCGCCTAAAAAACAAACGGCTGTCCCTGCCGCTCGAACGCCGCTTTCTCCTCGCTGAGATACTTTTTTCCCAGCCGCTCGAAGCCGCCCTTTTTCCGGAAGTCGGCGATGAACGCGTTCACCTGCCCGCGCAGTTCCTCGTCGCCCAGCCGCAGTCCCACCGCCCACGACTCCCGCCGGAACGGCGCCAGGATCGGACGCGTCTGGTCCGGATACTTCCTCGCATTGTTGAAGACCGACATTTGATCGTAAATGAACGCGTCCGCCTTGCCCTGCGCCACTTCCAGCACGCAGGCCGTCTCCTCCGCCAGCACCCTCACACGGGCATTTTTGAGATGCGCATCCGCGTAGAGCTGCCCCGTCGTCCCCTGCTTCACCGCCACCGTGCGCCCCGGCCGGTCCAGGTCAACCACTGCCCGAACCGGCGATTTCATCCCCACCAGCAACGCCAGTCCCGTCGTTAAATACGGCTCCGAAAACGCCAGCGACTTCGCCCGCTCCGGCGTCGCCGTCATCGAGGAAATGATCAGATCGATCTTGCCCGTCTTGAGGGACGGAATGAGCCCGTCGAACGGCATGTTCTCGATCCGCACCGGGCGGCGCAGATATTCCCCGAGCGCCCCGGCCAGATCCACACTCACCCCCGCCGGTTCGCCGCCCGCGGTCGTCATTTCAAAAGGCGGATACTTCAGCTCCATTCCCACCACCAGCGCGTGGTCGTCCCTCCCGCCCGAGCAGGAAACCAGCAGCAGCCCCAGCAGGCCCGCGGCGAGTTGTCTAGTCTTCCAGTTCACGGTGAATGCGGATGTATTTCAAAACGTCGGCGCGGGTGATGATACCAACCACGCGGTCTCCCTCGAGCACCGCCAGCCGTCCGGAATCGCGCTGGAGGAGCCTCGGCATGGTGGCACCGGCGTCGGCATCGCTTCGCACCGTCAAAGCCTCTCCGATCATGGCCGCGTTCCCCGCCGTCGTGTAGGGCCATTTCTCGCGTTCGATCTCCTTGAGATGGCGCAGGCGCAGGATTCCCGCGAACCCGCCATCCTCATCCGTCACGGGATAGGCCACGTGGTGATGCGTCAGGAAATACTCATCCACCGCCAGATTCAGCGGGGTATGCGCGGGGATGCAAAGCGGCTGCCGCGTCATGATATCGCCGATCGTCACCCCCTCCAGCACCTCGCCGAACACCGCCTGCTGATAGCCCATTTCCGCCGCCCCTTTCAGAAAAATTCCAATGATCAGGAAAATAAACCCATTCAGCGGAGCAATGAAAATCAGATACACCCCCGCGATGATCAGGAACCAGCTAAAGGCGACCCCGATCCGGGTCGTCACAAACGTCGCCTTCCGGAAATTCCCCGTCCGGCCCCAGATCACCGCCCGGAGCACCCGCCCGCCATCCAGCGGAAAACCCGGTATGGCGTTAAAGAGCAGCAGGATCAGATTCACGCCCGCCAGCCATTTCATCACCACCGCCGCCGGCGGCAGACCCGCCGCCGCCAGGCCCATCCCCAAAGCCGCATAAAGCATGATCAGACCCAGCGTGACCGCCGGTCCGCCCAGCGCGATTTTGAGTTCCTTGGCCGCCGTGTCCGGCTCCCGCGCAATTTCCGCCACCCCGCCGATGAAGAGCAGCGTGATTCTCGGCACCGGAATCCCGCAGCGCTGGCTGACCAGGCTGTGCCCCAGCTCATGCAGCAGAATGCTCAGGAAAAAGAGAGCCGCCGCCAGCAGTCCCATCCCCAGATAAATGGCCGGCGCATGCCCTGGCACCGCCAGCGGAAAGAACCGCGACGAGAGCCCCCACACCACCAGCGCCGCGATCAGAAACCAACTGTAATCGAGATAAAAGCGGATTCCGAAAAACCGTCCGATATACAATCCGAACTTCCGCCGCGGCGCCGCTTCCGCGGACGTTTCCTCCGCCGCTTCATTCATCGATCAAGTCGGCGGCGGGTGAAGCGGTGGAAAGTTGCATCTGGAAAACAGAATCGAGCAACGGCGCGTTCGCGGGTCCCGCTGGCCGCGGCCACACTTTCGCGGATGGCAGAAAATCGGCGGCGACCGGCACCCGGCCCGGCTGATGCGAAGGGCCCACCAGCAGAAATTCCCGCTGTTTCTCCATGGCGCGGGCCGCGATGAACGGCTGATCCAGCAGATAGTAAGTGCCCGCCAGTTTCTCCGTTCCCGCGCCCTGCCGCTCGAAGTCGATCTTGCCGCCGATCCGCGGATTCTCCGGAGTGCCCCGCACCCGCAGATCGGGCGTGACCGTTGTCCCGGCACTTAGGGGCAGCGGATTTTCGCTGCGAACCGCGAGATCGTAGCGCCAACTCCCCAGCGGCGTCCGGTCGAGCGGCGGAAGCAGCGTGAGCAGCAGCGACCGCAGATCGTTTTCGCCTTTGCTCGCCAGCAGCAGCGCCAGCGGATCCTCCGTTCCCTCCGTCTTCAGGCGGGTAAGTTCCACCGCCCCGTCCACGTAGGCCTGACTGAGCAGCCCCGTCGCCGTAATCGCGAAATCGCCTTTCGCCCGCACCTCACTCCGCGCCACCGCCAGCCCCCGCCCCGTCAGCCCGACCCGCAGATTGGGATCGCGCAGGTTGTGCAGATTGATCTCGCCGGCACCGGCCACCTGCCCGCCGAGCAAACGAGCCTCCATTCGGGCCACCCGAGCCTGCGAACCTTCCAGATTCACTTCCACCTCAACGCCCTTGGCCGCGAGTCCGATCAGCGAGTCCTCCATCGACCCGCCGGTGAGAGCGAGCTTTCCTTCAGCCGAGAAATCATCGGCCGCCCCGCGCGTGGCGATCTTCCCCGAAAGACGGCCCTGCACCGGCGAAACCCATCCGGCCAGACGATAGGCCTCCTCAAGACGAAAATCATCCAGCTTCAGATTGGCCACGATCTCCCCACCGGCTCCGGCCTCACCTTTGCCGCCCAGCCGGCCAAACCCCACCGGCAAACCAAGATCGCCCGCCACCCGGGTCTGCTGGCCTTTTTTCAACGTCAGCCGCCGAAACTCCGTGCGATCCGGCGTGGCATTGATCTCGGTCGTCAGGAACAGGTCGCCATGACCCAGCCGACCGCGGGTCACATAAATATTGTCCGGCGAATAAGTGGCGGTCACCTCCACATCCAGCGGCAGCGGCTTCTCCGGCGAGCCCGCCGCGAGGTCGCG
>JBGTNO010000033.1:0-2823 GCA_041743065.1 Chthoniobacterales bacterium | reverse complement strand
GCGCGCGGGTGGAGTGGCGCACCTTTTATCAATGGTGTCATCACCTCCGAAAGTTCGGGGCTCCGATCCCGGCGCGGGACCGCGAGACGCTCGTCGCGAATCTCGCGCACGCCGACCCGCGCCTCGTCCGCCTGCCCGTGCCTTTCCTCCTCGATGAGATTGACTGGGTGAAGGACAACGCCCTCGAACTGCACTCGCGCTACCTCGCCGCTCCGCGCACCGGACGGGGCCGCAGCTTGAGCGAGGCGCAGCGGGGGGCGTTTCTCGATCTTTACGGAAAATACGAGGCCGCCCTGCGCGAACGGCGCCTGACCGACTGGACCGGCGTCGCGCTCGCGTTATGGCGCGACGTGGCGCGGGGGGACCTGACGCTGCCGCAATACGATTTCGTGTTCATCGATGAAGCGCAGTTCTTCGCGCCGTCGTGGTTCGGCATCGTGAAGCGGGCGGTCAAGCCGGGCACCGGTCAGCTTTTTCTCGCCGCCGATCCGACCCAAGGATTTCTGAAGCGGCGTCAGTCGTGGCTCGCCAGCGGACTCGATGTGCGCGGGCGCTCCAGTCGGCTCCGGCGGTCCTATCGCAACACCCGCGCCATTCTCGAATTTGCCGCCCGGTTTTACCGGACGCGGGTGCCGGAGGATGACGAGGAGATCAACCTCCCCGATTCGAAAGATCTCGCCCGGCTGGAGACCGGTCCTGAGCCGGAGCTGATTTCGGTCGGCTCGGGGCGCGAGGAAAACGCGCGGGTGCGGAATGAAATTCTGGCCGCGATTGAGGCGGGCGCGCGGCCCGAGCATTTCCTGGTCATCCACGGCGAGAGAGCGCTGGCGAAGCAACTGGTCGAACTTTTCAATCAGCCGGACCTCGCCCAACCGCGGGCCCGCCTGCTCGGAGAAACTGTCTGCACGAGAGGACCGCAGATAAAGATCACCAGCCTCAACGCGGCCACGGGCTTGGAATCGCCGGTCGTTTTCCTTTGCGGGCTCGACCGGATCTTCGAGGAAGAAGGCGGGCTCGGCCTCGACGGGGCGGATCACCAGGAATTAATTCGCGACAACACCCGGCGCATCTATATGGGCATGACGAGAGCTTGCCAGCGGTTGGTGGTGACATGTGGGAGGACGGAGACCGCGGGGATTTTGAGAAATGAGGCCGCCCCCGCGCAGGCGACAACGTAAGACAGATTTTCAATCTGTCGGGGGGGCGCAGACGGTTGGGCGGCGGGGCGGAGCCTGCGGGCCGCTCGCCCGGACAGATTCTAAATCTGTCTTACGTTCGCTCCGGCGTGGGCGGCGAGGAGGGCGGCGGCGGTGGCGAAGACGCTGGCTCCGGCGATCCATAGGATCGAGAGGAAAAGCTTCATCGAAGGAAGGATCGGGCGCGGAGCGGTTGGCTGAGGTTGCCCTTTTTCGCCAGCCCACCTTTTCCGTCCGAGCGCTGACGGCGAATTGAAACCGCGATCAGACTTGCTTTCAATGGCTTCGGCCCGAGTGCTACCCTGGCCGCATGCACGATCCCCGTCTCGATCAGCTCGCGCTGGTCCTCACTAAACATTCCACCGCCCTCAAGCGCGGCGACAAGGTCCTCATCGACGCCTTCGATATTCCAGAGGAAATGACGGTGGCCCTCATCCGCGCGGTGCGCGACGCGAAGGCGCTGCCGTTCGTCCGCACGCACCAGGCGCGCGTCGCGCGCGAGATGGTCATGGAAGCGAGTGCCGGTCAATATGCCGAGATCGCCTCGCTCGATCTCCAGCAGATGCAAAATATGGACGCTTACATCGCGGTGCGCGGCAGCCATAACATCACCGAACTCTCCGACGTGCCCAGCAAGCAGATGAAGCTCGTCGCCCAGCACATGAAGCCGGTCCTCGATCATCGGGTGAAGAAGACGCGCTGGGTCGTCCTGCGCTGGCCCAGTTCCGCCATGGCGCAGCAGGCCAGCATGAGCACCGAGCAGTTCGAGGATTTTTACTTCGATGTCTGCACGCTCGATTACGGTCGGATGAAGCCGGGCATGAAGGCTCTCAAAGCACTGATGGACAAGACCGACCGGGTCGAACTCAAAGGGCCGGGCACCGACCTGCGTTTCAGCATCAAGGGCATCGGCGCCGTCACCTGCGGCGGCGACCGCAACATTCCAGACGGAGAAGTCTTCACCGCGCCCGTGCGAGATTCCGTCGAGGGCGCCATCAGCTTCACCGCGCCATCGATCTATCAGGGCGTGGCCTTCGACAACATCCGGCTGGAATTCGAGAAGGGCAAAGTCGTGAAGGCGACCAGCAACAACACCTCAAAGCTAAACAAGATCCTCGATGCCGACGAAGGCGCACGCTACATCGGCGAATTCTCGCTCGCCTTCAATCCCTACATCCTGCACCCGATGCGGGACATTCTCTTCGACGAAAAGATCAGCGGTTCCTTCCATTTCACGCCTGGCCAGGCCTACGAAAGCGCCGACAACGGCAACCGCAGCCAGGTGCATTGGGACATGGTGAACATCCAGCGCCCCGATTACGGCGGCGGGACGATCCATTTCGACGGCAAGCTCATCCGCGAAAACGGCAGCTTCCGGCCGGCAGCGTTGCAGGCGCTCAATCCCGATCGGCTGCGGCGGTAGTCCGCCAGAGGATTTTCAATCCGCCGGCCACCGCGGCGAAGGGCGCCGACGATCAAGCGGCACTTCGGTGCCATTAAGAGGCTCTGCCACTGGCTCGTGACCGGCCACGTCCTGCCGGTCAACCCGGCCGCGGCTGTGCGCGGCCCCTCACTTCCCGGCAATCTGATCGGCCTTCGCGACCGGGCGGTGATCGCCGTCATGCTC
>JBGTNO010000032.1:0-30973 GCA_041743065.1 Chthoniobacterales bacterium | reverse complement strand
CGACGCGCGCGCGCTCCGAATCCATCCGGCCCCGCAGCTCCTCGACCGCCGCGAAGAGCGGCTCCGGTTTCAGCACCATCCCCTGCCCCCCGCCGTAGGGAGAGTCGTCGGTGATGCGATGTTTATCCGTGGCCCACGCCCGCAAATCGTGGGCGCGGAGCGTGGCGCGGCCGCGTTCCTGAGCCTTGCGCAGCATGCTTTCGGAGAGGGCTCCCTCGCAGATACGGGGGAAAAGAGTGAGAATATCGACGTGGAGCACGAGCGGAGAGTTCGGAAATTTTCTGTCAATCGCCCTTCGGATGGTTACGGTGCGGCACTCGTTTTCTAATCCCGTCCGCCGTGCCGAGAAAGCAAAAGCCCGCCGCCAAGTCGCGCAAATCGAAAACCCGCTCCCCCCGCTGGCGCTGGTTGCGGGGGCTGATCGTGCTCGGATTCATGGTGGGGCTGGTCATCGGCGTGATCTACGGAGTGTGGGCTTCGACGTTCGATCTGAAAGATGTGGAGAAGATCCCACAGCGCTCGGCGGTGTTCGACATGGACGGAAAATTCTACAGCCGCCTGCGCGGGGAGAACCGCATCGTGGTGCCATTCGGCGAGGTGTCGGGGGATTTCGTGAACGCGTTGCTGGCGCGGGAGGACACCCGTTTTTACGGCCATATCGGAGTCGATCCGCTCGGCGTGGCGCGCGCCATCGTGCGGAACATCACCCACACTTCCTTCAAGGAAGGCGCCAGCACGCTCACGCAACAGCTTGCGCGGAACAGCTTCGATCTGGGCAGCAACGATCTGAACCGGAAGGTGATCGAAGCCTTCCTCGCGCTGAGGATGGAGCAGGCGTTCACGAAAAAGCAGATCCTCGAATATTACATGAACCGGATTTATTTCGGCTCGGGCTTCTGGGGGGTGGAAACGGCGTGCCAGGCCTACTTCGGCAAGCCGGCGGCGAAGCTCACGCTCTCCGAGTCCGCCATGATGGTGGGCTTGATCCGGAGCCCGAACCGCTTCTCGCCCTACAACAATTACGAAGGCTCACTGCGGGAGCGCGACACGGTGCTCGGGCGGATGCGGGCGCTGAAAATGATCACGGAGAAAGAGGAGGCCACCGCCAAAAAGCGGCGCCCCAAAGTCGCCCGGCGCAGCGAGCCCTATCCGCAGGAAAACTACGCCATGGATGCCGTCAGCCGCGATCTGGACGTGCTCTTGCGCGACGCGCAACTCGACGAGGGCGGGCTGCGTATTTACACCACGATCGATCCGGATCTGCAAAAGAGCGCGCACGACGCGGTCAACTCGCATCTCGCCTCCATTGAAGGGCGCAAAGAGTTCGGACACCCCACCAAAGCGCAGTTCACCAGCGAGCAGAAGCAGCGCGAGGAGGAGCCCGCCTATCTGCAGGGCGCGGCGCTGGTGCTCGATAATCGGTCGGGCGGCATCCGCGCGATCGTGGGCGGACGCGATTACTCCGAGAGCCGTTTCAACCGCGTGCTCTCCGGCGCGCGGCAGGTCGGCAGCACCTTCAAGCCGTTCGTTTACGCCGCCGCTTTCGAGGCCGGCTTGAACCCCTCCACGCCCGTCGATGATGGCCCGATCCGTCCGGGCGAGATCGACGGGGCGCGGAACTGGACGCCCGGTAATTCCGACGGAAAGAACAAAGGCCGCCTCCCCGCCGCCGAGGGCCTGATCCAGTCGCGCAACACCATGACCGTGCGCATCGGCAATGAGGCGGGCGTCAGCCGAATCCGCGGGCTGGCCGAGAAATGCGGCCTCGACGAACTCCCGACGAACCCGGCCATTTTCCTCGGAGCCTTCGAGGAGAAGCTCAAGGAGATGACCGTCGCCTACAGCACCTTTCCCAATCAGGGCATTCGGCGGCAGGCTTACATCATCGAGCGCATCGACGATCAGAACGGAAGCGTGCTTTACCGGGCCGCCCACCTGGAGGCCAGAGCGCTCGAAATGCGCACGGCGCTGATGGTCTCGTCCGTGCTCCAGGAAGTGGTCGAGCACGGCACGGCGGCGGCGGCCAGGAGACTCGGCATGACCAAATCCGCCGGCGGAAAAACCGGCACGACCAACGATTTCAAGGACGCCTGGTTTATCGGCTACACCAGCTCGCTGACCTGCGGCGTATGGGCGGGCTTCGATCAGCCGCAGAAAATCATGGGCGGCGGCTACGGCAGCACCCTGGCGCTCCCGATCTGGACGAAGATCATGAGCAACGCCTCCAGCCAGCGTTATCCGGCGGCCAAGCTGGCGCGGGTGGCGATGGCCCGCCCCGTGCGGGAAACTTCGGAGGAGCAGCGCCGAAACGAGGGCGAGTCGCTCCCGAGCCGGGTGCTGGATTCTTTCCGAAATTTCTTCCGACGCTAAGCGTCAAAAAACCGGGCGATCGCCTCGCGGTAGCAATTTTCCAGGACGGCGATCTGGGCGCTCTGCTCGAAGTTGCGCCGCACGGAAGCTGCCGCGGCCTCGCTCATCGCCACGTATCGACCGGGCTCGGAAACAAGGCGATCCATCGCCTTCGTCAGTGCGAGGTGATCACGCTCGCCCACCAGAAAACCATCCGCTCCATCAGTCACCGCCTCGGGAATGCCACCGTGATGCGTCGCCAGCACGGGCAGTCTGGTCGCCATGGCTTCCAGCATCGCGTTGGGCACGCCTTCCTGGTTGCCGTCGCGGCCTAGTTCGCTGGGATGGAGAAAAGCGTGCGCTGATTCGTAGAGCGCGCGCAGCTTTTCCTGCGACAGAAAACCCGGCAGGCCCACCTCAATCCCAAGTTCCGCGGCGAGCGAGCGCGTTTTTTCCAGGTCCGGCCCCTCACCGGCGATGGTGAGACGGGCGCCGGGGCGCGAGCGGGTAAACTCCGCGAAGGCTCGCAGCGTAGTGGGCAGTCCCTTCTTCTCGATCAGCCGGCACGCCTGCACGAAATGCCAGGCTCCATCGGCGGGTGACGGGCGCACCATTTCGGGAAATTGCTCCATCGGGATTCCTGTGCGATGAAGCCGAATCTTATCGGGTGTCGCTCCATGCTCCCTCAACCGGTCCGCGAGAGATTGCGAGCGCACCAGCAGCAGATCCGCGCGATCCAGCACTTCCCGCAGCGCTGTGCGATAGGGCGGTTTTTCCAGATCCACCATCGCGTCGGCACCATGGAATGACACCACGGCCGGCAGCGCGCGCCGCCTGAGAAGCGGCAGCAAATAGACTCCAATATGCCCAAAATAAACGTGCAGCACCCTTGCCTCCCGCGCGCGAAGCTGGCCCTCCAGCCGCCTCGCCTCGCTCTGATAGATCGAGACCGGCCGCCCGAGCACCGAGCGCATCCACCACCGCCGTAGCTCGCGCGTCCGCACCCGCGGCACCCTCACCAGTTCGGAAAAAGGGAACTCCCCGGCATGCTCCCGTTTCTGGGTGAAAACCACCGGGTGAAAATCCCGGGCTCCGGTGATCTGCCGATAGACATGCCGCATCTCCGGTTTCAGAAAAGTGGCGCAAAAGTGCGCGGCGACCGGGCGGTTCACTCGGCGGTCCTTCCGGGAAGGACACGCGAGCCGCGTGTGCGCTTGTTACCAGATGGCAAAGGTAAGCAGCCGGATGCCGGCCGGATGCGGGCGGCCCGGTTTCGCGCGGTAGGGATCACCCTCCTCGTATGCCACAAACTTTTCGCCGTTGCCACTTTCCGCGCTGGCGTCCGGCACGATGGTCTGCAGGACCCGCCCGCGGCGACCGGCGGACTGCAGGGCGCCTTCCGCCGGGGCGGGCCGCTCGATCTGCCGCAAATCGCGATCCCCCCGAAGCGTGGCGGTGAAATCCCGCGCCTGCAGTGGCAGCCCGGCGGTGATGAGAGCGAGCATGAGCGGCAATCTTTTCATGAGGATATCCTTTAAAGAGAATATCGTGCGCGACCGGCCGGATGTCCGTCCATCCCGTCAGCCGCGAGTTGCCTCCGGGAAATGTTTGATGCCTCCGACGCTCTCGCTATGGTGTGGCGCCCCATGAAACGCGAAGTGAAAGTGCTCAACCGGCTGGGTTTGCATGCCCGGCCCGCCGCGGAGTTCGTCCGCTGCGTGCGCACCTTCAAGTCGTCCGTCCTCATTCACAAGGAGGGCGAGATTTTTCACGCCGACAGCATTCTCGACGTGCTTTCGGCCAGCCTGGAATGCGGCAGCAGCATGACGCTGGAGGCCGAGGGCGAAGATGCCGAAACCGCGCTCGAAAAGCTGGCCTTGATGCTGGTGGAGTTCCAGAATCAGGAAGGTTGACCCGGCTCCGTGCCGCCCGTTCCCGCTCTCATGGATTATCTGGAAAAAGCCCGCCGCGTCTTCGAAATCGAGATCGAAGCCGCTCAGGCCACCGCCCTCGCGCTGGACGAAAATTTCGGCCGCGCGGTCGAGGCGTTGCGCCAGGCCGCCGAGCGGCGCAACAAGGTGGTGGTGGTCGGCGTGGGCAAATCCGGTCACATCGGGGAAAAGATCGCCGCCACCCTCACCAGCACGGGCGCGCCAGCCGTGGTGCTGAATTCCCTCAACGCCCTGCACGGCGACCTCGGCGTCGTGTCCGATGGCGATGTCGTCCTCGCGCTCAGTCACAGCGGCGAGACCGACGAGCTGCTCAATATTCTCCCCGCGCTGGCCCGGTTCGACATCACGCTCATCGGCATCACCGGTCACGCGGATTCGTTTCTCGCGAAAAACAGCCGCATTCATCTCCGGCTCCGCGTCGAGCGCGAGGCCTGCCCGCTCAACCTCGCGCCGACCTCCAGCACCACGGCCATGCTCGTGTTGGGCGACGCGCTGGCCATGGTGCTGCTGGAGGCGCGCGGTTTCCAGAAAGACGATTTCGCGCGCTTCCATCCCGGGGGAAAACTGGGCCGCACGCTGCTGCTGAAGGTTTCCCAGATCATGCGCGATCTCAGCCGGATGGCCGTGATCCAGCCGGAAACGCTGGTCCGGGAAGCCCTCCACGCCATGGCCGGTCAACGGGCGGGCGCCGCGGTGGTGGTGGATGCCGAGCAGCGCTTGCTCGGTATTTTCACCCACGGCGATTTCGGCCGCCAGTTCCGCCAGCATCCCGACCTGCTCGAGAGCCCCGTGGAGCCGCACATGACGCTCGGGCCCATCACCATTCATCCCGACAAGCTTGCCGCGGAAGTTTTGCATGTGCTAGAGAATCACCGCATCGATGACCTCGTGGTGGTCGATGACGACGGACGGCCCGTCGGCGTGGTCGATTCACAGGACCTCGCTCGTTTCCGGCTGCTCTGAGTTTTACAGATCCCCTTTTTATGATCCAGGCAAACGACCTCAAACGCGGCATGGCCATCCGTTACAACGGAAATCCAGCCGTCGTCCTCGAACTGCAGCACCGCACCCCGGGCAACCTGCGCGCCTTTGTCCAGGTGATCGTGCGCTACATCGCCACCGGCAAGTCCGCCGACGTCCGTTTCTCCTCCACCGAAAAGGTCGAAAACATCGAGATCAGCCGCCAGAAACTGGAGTTCAGCTACCAGGACCAGAGCGGCTTTAATTTCATCGATCCGGAGACCTACGAATCCGTCCTCCTCAGCCCCGAACTCGTCGGCGACGCCAGCGATTACATGGTCGAAAACGCCCCGGTGGAAGTGCTGAGCGTGGAAGGCCGCCCGGCGCAGGTCGAACTGCCGGCCTCGATGGAGCTGAAGGTGATCGAGTCGCCCGAGGGTCTGCGCGGCGACACCGCGAGCAATGTCACCAAACCGGCCACCCTGGAAACGGGCAAAATTATCCAGGTCCCCCTTTTCATCAAGGAAGGCGAAACCGTGCGCGTCGATACGAGAACCGGCGACTACATGGGGCGCGCCTGACTCCAGCCTCGGCCTCCGACCCGTCATGGCTGGAAAACGACGCAAGCCGAAAGGCCCGGAGCCGGGCGGGAAAGCCACCCGCCGCACCCTGCGTGCGACGGCCCTGGCGGAGGATTTCCGCTCGTGCACGCTCGTCCCCCAGCGCTGGGTCAACTCGGTGGTCGGCCTTTTTCTGCTGCCCGTCGCGGCGGTGCTCACTCAGACCTTTTTCACCTGTCTCTCGCGCGAGACGGTCCGCCACGCTTTCTGGGCCTCTGAGCAGTTTTGGTTTTTCTGCCTGGGCGCGATTCTGTGGCTGGGCGTTTTCTTCGGGTTGCCTCGACCGCTCCTCCTCTATGTGTTCGGGCACGAGCTCACCCACGCCCTTTGGGTCTGGATCATGGGCGGTTCGGTCACCAAGTTCAAAGTCACCAGCGGCGGCGGTTACATCACCACCGACCTGCATAACTTCTGGATCGCGCTGGCGCCTTATTTTTTTCCGCTCTACAGCCTGCTCGCCATCCTGCTCTATGGCCTCGCCGGGATTTATTGGGACGTGGAATTCCTGCGGCAGACCCTTTTCGGAGTGATCGGGTTCACCTGGTGCTTCCACGTGAGCTTCACGCTCTGGATGATCCCAAAAGGTCAGACCGATCTCACTTATCACGGCACCTTTTTTTCGCTCACCATCATCTATATCCTCAACCTGCTGGTGCTCTCCTTTTTCTTGATCGTGGCTTCGTCCACGCTGACCTGGGCGGCGTTTGGGGAGGAGATTCTGAACGATGCCATCAATTTCTCCGACGTGGTGACGACTCTCGCGCGCCAGCTCTGGCCATGACCGCCGCGCCGGAATCCGTGGAGCGCTGGTGCTGGCGCCTGCTGCCGTTGGCGGCCGCGCTGGCCGGGTGGGCCATCTGGCAGGGACGCGCCATCGGTGAAACGCTGCTGCCCGCCACCGTGATCAGCCTCCAGCAAGACTGGGCCCTGGCCGAGCGCCTCACGGGCCGTCCGCTATGAAGCGGCTGAAAGCGATTCTCGCAGTCGTCCTCATCTTTCTCTTTGGCGCGATCTTCGGGGCCATGAACGGCGCCAAATGGATGGAGCGCCAGTTTCGCCAGAAAGCTGCGGAAGGGCCCCCCGCGGTCAGCGCCATGATCACCCGCCGCCTCGCCCGCCAGCTCGATCTGCGGGCGGACCAGGGCGACCAGGTGCTGGCCATCACCCGGGAAGCGCAGCGAAAGATCGCGGCTCTCCGCGAGGAGCGGGAACCAGCCGTGCGCCAGATCGTGCGCGAGGCCGAAACCTCCATCCGCGCTCTGTTGGAAGGCTCCCAGGCGCGCGAGTTCGAGGCCCTGCTCGAGAAGGCCGCCGCCTCGGCAGACCAAAGCGCGCAGTGAGCCATCCGATTGGATGGCACTCCGCCTGCTTATAATTTTCATAATATGCGGGTCCTCACTTTTCTCTCTCTTCTCCTCCTGGCTCTGCCTGCTGTATCTCAGGCCGGGAGCAATGGAGCCCAGGAAGTGTGGCACGAGCTGAACTTCGCCCGCCAACAGCCGCGCGCTTACGCCCGACTCGTGGCCGCCGCGCCGATCGGCGACCGATCCGCCGTGCGCGAAGCGGTCCGGTTTCTGGAGAAGGCGCGGCCCTTGCCACCGCTGCGCTGGTCTTCCGCCATGAGCGCGGGGGCCTTCAGCCACGTCGCCACCCAGGGGGCGCGGGGCACGCTGGGCCATCGCGGTGAAAACGGCAGCACTCCCTGGAATCGTCTCGATCGCTACGGCAAGTGGGGTGGTTCGGTCGGCGAAAACATTCATTACGGAGCGAGCAGCGCCCGCTCCATCGTGATCGCCCTGATCGTGGACGCGGGCGTGCGGGACCGGGCCCATCGCCAGAATATCTTCAACCGCGCTTTCGGCGTGGCCGGCGTGGCGCGCGGTCCCCATGCCCGCTACGGCTCGCTCTGCGTGATCAATTTTGCCGGCACTTTCCGGCCCAGGGCCCTCTACGCGGAATCGGCCGCGGCCACCGTGATCGGCCGCCTGGCTTCGGCTCAGCCCCGCTAAACCGGCGGCTACAGACCGGTCGGCACAAACCGCAGTTTGTCTTCCCAGCGTGTGATCAGGTGGATGACCATGTTGGTGCCGAACTTGTAGGTGAGTTCCAGCGCCTTGGCGTTGTCCACGTTGCGGATATAAGTTTCGCGGTGCTCGAAAATAGTGGAATTGATGGCGACATACTTTCGGTTTTTATCCCGCGAGTAATCGATTTTTCGGTCTTTATTGAGGCCGATCTGCCACATATCCCCGTAGTCGTTCATGGTGTAGATCACCGCAATCTCCCCGTAGATTTTCAGAGCCTCCACCTTTTCAGCGTAGTAATTCACGCCGGCCGGAGCCGAGGTGATCTCCGGATAATAGCCCTTCGAGAAAACCGGGTGATCGCCGCCCAGCACCTCGAAATCCTTGTTTTTATCCGGGATGACCCGCCGCATCTCGCGCCGGAAAGCGATGTCGAACCGCGAGTTCTTGCCCGGAAGCGAACTGTCCCCCCAGATGCAGCCTCCCAGGCGGACGTATTTCTGGAGATTCGCGACTTCCTTGTCGGTCAGCACAAAATCCTTGTGACCGGTGAAAAGGATGAAGGCGGCTTTTTTGGAAAACATGTCGTCGCTGCCGAGATCGAGCGGCTCGGGCAACGGGTTGGCCTTGATCTTCCCGTTCGACCATTTATCCATGGTATAGAGCAGATTGGGCAGGCTGCCGTACTGGATTTTCTCCTCCCTCAGCCGCACCGTCGAATCCCAGTCCCCCCCGGCATATTTAGCGAGATAAGCGGTAAATTCGAATTCCCGGGATTTCACATTGCTGCCCGGCCCACCGCCCCCGGTCGCCCAGCCGCCGGTGAATTCGCCGATCCCTTTCGCCGCTGACATCGTCATGCCATCGCCCAGCGTCGAAGTGCTGGGGGCGCTCACCGTCGCCGGGTTGAAACTGGTGGCCGTGCTGAGGCTCGGCGTGCTTATCGAAGGCAGGGAAAAAGTGGCCTGGGTCGGCCCGACGGTGGTGATGGCGTTCAGCGAGGGCGCACTGGAAGCCGCCGCGGGGGTCTGCACCTGGAAGGTGGGCTGCTGCGGCTGCTGCTGGGGCGGCGCGGCGCTGGTGGCCGATTCGACAAACGATCCGCTCCCACCCGTGAAGTCGGGCGGCTCCACGTAGGCCTTGAACAGAACGGTGCCGCCGAGGATCGTCACCAGCAGCACGTGCAGCAGCACGGAGACGGTTAAAAAACGCGACCTGAGCGCGCGGTTGCGCACTTTGGTTAACATGGACTCGTCGAGTTCAGACATGGCGGCAGTTGGTTGTTGGGGAGGACCCGTGCGAAGAATTCCCTTCACCTTGCGGGAAAACCGAGGTCTTTTCCATCGAAAATTCCCTCAGGGCGATCGCCTCGAAATGCCAGCGTGTTTTCCTCGCTCCGGTGCCCGAGCGCCGCCCGCTCAAAAAAAACGCAAACCTCTGAAAGCCGCTCTCCCCTTTTGCCCCAGCGCCGACAGTCGGAAAATTGATTTTGCTTTCAAAAGCGCCCCCTCCATATTGACGCCATGACGTTAACAGAGAAAATTCTCGCCCGGGGGAGCGGCAAAGCGCGGGTCGCCCCCGGCGACAATGTCTGGGTGAATGTGGACGTGCTCCTCACCCACGACGTCTGCGGTCCGGGGACCATCGGCGTGTTCAAGCGCGAGTTCGGCCAGGCCGCGAAGGTCTGGGATCCGCGGAAAATCGTCATCATCCCGGATCACTACATTTTCACCTCCGATAGCCTTTCGAATCGAAACGTGGACATCCTGCGCGACTTCGTGCGCGAGCAGGGGCTGCCCTATTTTTACGATGTGATCGACGATCCGAACGGCCACTGGCACTTCGACGCGTCGCGGGGCCAGCTCAAGCAGCAGTTCGGCTCGCAATTTGCCGGGGTCTGCCACACTGCGCTGCCGTGGAAAGGCCACACCCGCCCGGGCGAGATCCTTTTCGGAACCGATTCGCACACCTGCATGGCGGGCGCTTTCGGGCAGTTCGCCACCGGCATCGGGAACACGGACGCCGGTTTCATCCTCGGCACCGGCAAGCTGCTCGTGAAGGTGCCGGAAACGATGCGCTTTTTCCTCGAAGGTCAGCTCCAGCCCGGCGTCATGGCGAAGGACGTGATCCTGCATGTCATCGGCGACATCGGTTTCGACGGTGCGACCTACCGCGCCATGCAGTGGCAGGGCCCCGGCGCGGAAGCGATGAACATGGACGATCGCATGACCATCGCCAACATGGCCATCGAGGCCGGCGGAAAAAACGGCATTTTCGCCGCGGACCAGACGACCTTCGACTACGTGGACGAGCGGACGAAAGAGAACGGCACGAAAAGCGATTACGAACCCGTGGAACTCGATCGCGACCAGAGTTTCCTTTACGACAAAACGTTCGACCTCTCCGAGCTGGAGCCGACCGTCGCCATGCACCCCGATCCGGGCAACCGCGCGCTGGCCAGAGATCTCGGCAACATCAAGCTGGACCGCGCTTACATCGGTTCCTGCACGGGAGGAAAAACGAGCGACTTTTTCGCCTTTGCCGAAGTGGTGAACGGCAAGTCGGTCAAGATCGACACTTTTGGCGTGCCGGCGACGCCGAAAGTCGTGGACGAGCTGAAGCAAACCCGCTGGGACGGCCACTCCGTGTGGGAAGTGCTGGAAAATGCCGGCGTCACCATGACGGAAAACGCTTCCTGCGCCGCCTGCCTGGGCGGACCGGTCGATACCTTCGGGCGCCTGAACAAGCCAATGAACTGTATCAGCGCGACCAACCGGAATTTTCCCGGGCGGATGGGGAACAAGGAATCGAAAGTGTATCTCGCCAGCCCATTTACGGTGGCGGCTTCGGCGCTGACCGGCCAGATCACCGACCCTCGCGAATTTCTCAGCTAAGGTGAAGGGGTTGCGATTTTTTCCGGGCGCGGTCGCCGTTTGTCTCCTGGCGGCCTGTCAGACCGGCGGTGGCGGGTCGAATGCGGCTCCGGCCGGAGATCGCTACGTCGTTTCCGCGGAGCGCACCGCTTTTTACGAGGGCGGACCCGCGCAGGATTACGGCCCGGATTTTAATCTGATCAAGGGCCAGGAAGTCGAGATGGTCGAGCGCAGCTACGGCTTCAGCCGGGTTCGGACCAGCCTCGGAAAAGTGGGTTACGTTTCCACCGAGGATATGGAGGTCGCGCCGCCGCTGCCCGCTTCGACGCCCACTCCGCCCCCATCATCTTCTTCCTCTTCCCGTTCGTCATCGAGCGGCCGGGCGATCGACTACAGCGAGGTGGTGACCGAAGTTCCGCTGCCGGAAGACGAGCCCAAACCCGTCACCAGTTTCCGTTACTAGCCCTCTCTCCCATGCCTGAAACGATCACCAGCAAAATCTTCGTCTGCCAAGACAACATCGATACCGACCAGATCATTCCGGCCGAGTATCTGACCCTCGTCCCGACCATCCCCGAGGAATACGAAAAGCTCGGCAGCTATGCGCTGATCGGGCTGCCGAACGACCGGTATCCCGCCTCGTTCATCCCCGCAGGAACGATGAAGACCCCGTATGAGATCGTGATCGCCGGGCGGAACTTCGGCTGCGGCAGCTCACGCGAGCACGCGCCGATCGCGATGGGCGCGGCGGGCGTGAGAGCCGTCATCGCCGAATCCTTCGCCCGCATCTTCTTCCGAAACTGCGTCGCGACCGGCGAGCTTTATCCCTACGACGCGACGGAGCGCCTGTGCGATGAGTTGCAGACCGGCGACGAAGCCACGCTGGATTTCGAGGGCGCCACCCTCACAGTGAACGGCCGGACCTACTCGCTCAAGCCTCTTGGAGACGCCAAGCCGGTGATCGATGAAGGCGGCCTCTTCAATTATGCCCGCAAGACGGGGATGATCGCGGCGGTCTGATCCAGCGGATTCACCCGAAACTCTCGTTCCCAAGTCCCACTGCCCGCACGTTCCCTCTCGTTTCCCAGTTCACTCTCGTCCCTCTCGTCCCTCTCGTTCCCCAAGTTGCACTTGGGAACGCCTCTGTTCCCCAGAAGCTGGGCTTCCTCCGCGTCGCTGTGGAAGAGCAGTGCAACTGCGGGGAAGCCGATGCTCCCAAGTGCAACTTGGGAGCGAGGCAACATGGGAGCGAGGCAAGATGCTCCCAAAAGCCGGGGATGATTGCCGCCGCGCAAGCCTGATTATTTAACCACAGAGGCACGGAGGCGCGGAGAAAAGAAATTGAAGTGTGCGGAAGCGTGGCCCTTACGAAGTAAACTCCTTCATAGCTTTAGTTCAGCTTTTTTCCTCCGCGCCTCCGCGCCTCTGTGGTTCTAAAACGGTTCCCCGATCACGCGGCGCGTCGGATCGGCGGCGGCGGCCGTGCGAAAAATGGGCGCCGGCTGGGCGCTCCGCAGCTCGCTGCCTCTGAGCACAAACTCGGGGTAGAAACCATTGCTGGCCGGCTCGTAAACGGTATCGCCCGAGAAATTGCCGTAGAGTTTGTACTCGGTGTTGTGGTCGCTGCCCAGCGTCCCCGCCTGGCGGTCCGGAGCGAGCACCTGCTGCTCATTGAGCACGATGAGTCTAGCCGAAGTCCAGGGCTGCCGGGGAGAGCGCACGAAGCCCCAGAATTTATAGTCGCGCTTGAAGTAGCGTCGCCCGATGAAATAGTTGCCCGGAGCTTCATTCTGAATCTCCGTCATCATGGCCGCGCGGGCGGCCTGCATCTGCGGCGAAAGCTCGGGAGTGCTGGAGGTGGTGGCGCAGCCGGTCGCCAGGATGGCGATGAGGACAGCGGTGGAAAGGCGGGCGAAAAACGAAGGCATGAAGGAGAAGACCTTTACAGATTGAGCGGGGCCAGCAGCGGCGCCAGCCACTCGCCGAAGTCGTCCTGCTTGAGGGAATGCGGCTGGGGCACGTTGCCGATGAGATACCACTTCTCGGTATGCGAGGTTTGCGCGCCGGGCGCGACCGTTCGGAGCGGGCCGAGGGATTCGATTTCGAGCATGGCGTCGTTGCTGAAAGTCTCGAAATTACAGCCCTCATCCGGGTAGGTCTCTCCTTCTTCGAAAGCGAAGGTCTTGATGAAAAGCGCGTCTTTCATCAGGTAGCCAACCCATTTTTCCTGGTGAGCCAGGCCCAGCTTGGTCGGCACGCCGCTGTCAGTCTGCCGAAGGGTGATGTAGCGGTGGCCGAAACGCCAGCGCTCGTCCGACATGTCGGTGTAGGGCCAAACGATCATTTTACGGTTGGGCCGCAAATCGCGCGGATGCTGCCCGAGCGGCGGCAGCGGAATGATTTCCAGACCGCCGGGAGCCATCACGCTGAGCGCCCACGAAGCCATCTCGATCGGCGCGTCGGACTCGTTGACGAGCGTGTGTTCGAGCGTCACCTCGGAGCTTTGCGGCGACATGGAAATGGTCAGCCGCTTCCGGATGCCCCACGGATCGACGGGCTCGTTCTCCAGGACGACCCCGCCGGGATTCCGCAGATCGAACTGGACGGGAGCATTGTCGGGCACATAGCTGCGCTGCTCGTGCTCCGGCGCGATCCAGAGGCGGTGCCCGCCGCGAATCATCCACTCGGCCTCGCCGCTGCCCCCGAGCTGCTCGTCATAGTTCTTAAAGACGTTGCCGCCCCCGGTCGTGCGGTAGGAAAGAACGCGCGGGCCGACATCGACACTGATGACGAGTTCGGCATGCTCGTTGGCGAGTTGGAGGTTGTTTTCCCAGCCGTGATGGGGGAGGTGGGTGATTTGCATGGGCGCATTCTGAAATAGGGGACGGTCCGGTAAAAACCAAGCGGAATGTCGGCCCGGCGGTGCCCCTTGACGGTTCGCGCGCCGCCCGCGACGCTGAGCGTTCATGAGCGCGATTCACCAGACCTTGCGGCGGGCGCGCCGCCGGCTATTCCTGGCGAACCTGCTGCGCGATGGGGTGTGGAGCGTTCTGCTGGCGGCCTGGGTGGCGCTGGCTCTGATGGCGGTGTGGGCGCTGCGCGACCGTTCTCCCATCGAGCCGGGACCGCTTTTTGGGAGCGCACTGCTGGGTCTCGGCAGTCTGGCGATGCTCACCTTCCGGCATCGCCTCGATCTTTCCGCCACGGCCCGACGGCTCGATTTCTTCGGCCAAACGAGAGACCGGCTCAGCGTCGGGCTGGCGCTGGCGGGAGACCAGGTCGCCCCACTGGCGCGGCTGGCGGAGGCGGACTGCCGGAAATTCGCGGAGAGTTTCGATCCGCGTCCGCTGCTGCCGATGCGAATTCCGCGTTCGGCCTGGGTCATCCCGGTGCCGGTGATCGCGGCCGGCTTTCTCATCCTGTGGTATCAAAACGGCCAGCGGATCGATCCCGCCACCCTCGCCGCCCGCCGGGAGTTGGCGGAAAAAGCGGCCCAGCTGGAAAAGCTGCGGCCGGAAATCGCGCGAGCCGCCCGCGAAGATACGCGCCTGAAAGAGCTGGCCGAAGCAGCCGGAAAAGCGGTCGAAAAGCTGCGCCAGGCCGCCCGGAGTCGGAAGGCGGATCCAAAAGAAGCCCTGAAGCAGCTCTCCCGCCTCGAGGCCATGATCGACTCTCTCCAGAAGGCGCTCGCCGCGCAGAGCCGCGCGCTGGAGAACGCCGCGGCGCTCGCCGAGGCCGGAGACACCCGGAGCGCCGCCCAGGCGCTCCAAGCCGCCGCTCAGAATCCGATGTCGAAGGAGGAGCGTCAGCAGCTCGATCAGGCTCTGGCCGACGCCAGAGCCGCCGGGCAAATGAGCGAGCGGGAACGTCGGCAGGCCTTGTCTCGATTGGCCGGGCAAATGCGCCAGAGGTCGCAGCCCTCCGGCCAGAAAGGGCAGGGCCAGGGCTCTCAGCGTCAGCTTCAAAGTCTGAAGAACGCCATGCAAAATATGAAGCAGGGCTCACCCGGGCGCGGCGGGCAGCCTCGTCCGGGAGGAAATCGGGAGGGAGAAAGCCGCATCGTGCAAACCGATGGCGACGCGCCCACGTCCGATAAGCCCGGCAGCGGTGAGGGCGAGAAACCGGGCGGGCAGCCCGGAGGAGAGCGGGACGCGGGAACCATGGAGTCGCCCTACGGTCGGCAAGCACCAGCGAAAGATCCCGCCGGGCTCGCTACCCATTTGAATTCCATCCTCGACCAGGGAGAATCGCTCTCCGACCTCGTGCCCGCTTCGCCGGGTGATACTTCCAAATCGACGCGCCGCTACCGCGATCTGTATAACGCCGTGGCGGCGGACGCCCAGAACACCGTCGATCGCGAGGACATCCCGCTGGCCTCCCGCTTTTTCATCAAACGCTACTTCGAAAACATCCGCCCCGCCGAATGACCACCAACGCTCCCGCTCCTTCTTCTCCAGACATCCAGGCCGAGGTCGAGCGATTTAGAACCGTTTTCCGCACTTTGAAAAACGAGCTTTCCCAGCGCATCGTCGGGCAGGGAGACATCCTCGAAGGCGTGCTCATCGCGCTCTTCGCCGGCGGCCACGTGCTGCTCGAAGGCGTGCCCGGCCTGGGCAAGACGCTGCTCGTCCGCACCCTGGCCGATGCCATGCAGCTCGATTTCGCGCGCATCCAGTTCACCCCTGATCTCATGCCCGCCGACATCGTCGGCACCGACATGATCGCGGAGGACGAGCACGGGCGGAAAGTCTTCCGCTTCGAGCGCGGGCCCGTTTTTGCCCACCTGCTGCTGGCCGATGAGATCAACCGCGCCACCCCGAAGACGCAGAGCGCCCTGCTCGAGGCCATGCAGGAGCAGAGCGTCACCGTGGGCGGCACCCGCCACGTGCTGGAGCAGCCGTTCCTCGTCCTCGCGACCCAGAATCCGCTCGAAATGGAGGGCACTTATCCGCTGCCCGAGGCTCAGCTCGACCGGTTCTTTTTCAAGCTGCGCGTCGAGTATCCCAGCGCCGAAGAGCTGCATGAAATTCTCGACCGCACGACCGGCAGCGAGACACCCGAAGTGCGCAAAGTCATCCAGCAAACCGGCGACATCACCAGCCTGCGCCTGCTCGTGCGCGGCGTGCCCGTGACGCGCGAGATTCAGGCTTACGCCGTGGGGATGGTCATGGCCACCCATCCCGAGCATCCGACCGCGTCCGGGCTGGCGAAGAAATACGTCCGCTACGGAGCCAGCCCGCGCGGAGCCCAGAGCATCCTGCTCGCGGCCAAGATCGTGGCGCTGCTCGACGACCGCTACCACGTGTCGCGGCACGATATTTCCAAGGTGGCGCTGCCCGCCTTGCGTCACCGGTTGATCCTGAATTTCGAAGGCGAAGCCGAGGGCAAAACGACCGACGAGATTATCCAGGCCCTGCTGTGAGCACCCCGTCGCGCAAGCATCCCGCTTGCCATCCAAAACCCGAGCCGCAGGCTCAAATCAGATAAACCACGGCAAGCAGGATGCTTGCGCTACGGGCTCTCAGGCGATCCGATCAATTGCTGGACCAGCGCCGCCTTGTTCTCAGTGCGCATGAGCGACTCGCCGACCAGGATCGCGTCCGTGCCGTACTCCCGCAGCCGCGCCGTATCCGCGCCCGTGCGGATGCCGCTCTCGCTCACCAGCATCACCTCCTCCGGCACGTCCGCGCTCAGTTCCTCCGTCGTGGCCAGATCGACCTCGAAGGTCACCAGATTGCGGTTGTTCACCCCGAGCAGCCGCAGCTCCGGGATCTCCAGCGCCCGGTCCAACTCCGCCAGGGTATGGACCTCCACCAGCACCTCCAGTTGCAGCGAGGCGGCCAATTCATGCAGCCGGAGCAGTTCCTCCCTCTCCAGAGCCGCCACGATCAGCAGGATGGCGTCCGCCCCCGCGCAGACCGCCTCATAGATCTGCGCCTCGTGCAGGATGAAATCCTTCCGCAGCACTGGCAGCGACACTTCCCCGCGGATGCGCGCGAGATACGACAGGCTGCCTTTGAAGAAACGCTCATCCGTGAGCACCGACAGCGCGTCCGCTCCCGCCGCCTCGTATGCCCGCGCGATGGCCACCGGATCGAAATCCGCCACGATATCCCCGGCGGAGGGCGACGCTTTTTTCACCTCCGCAATCAGGCCCAGCCGGTCCGGCCCTCGGTCCAGCGCCGCCGCGAACCCGCGAAAGTCATTGCGCTGCAGCGCCGCCGCCCGCAGATGTCCGGCCCGCGCCAGCAGCGGAGCGATTTCCGTGCGCTTGTGATCGAGGATTTCCTGGAGCCGGCTCATGAATCGCGCATCATGCCTCGGGCGAAAAACACTTGCAACGCCCCGGCGCGCGGAATAATTTTCGCGTCTCTCTCCAAGCTGGAGGGGGAGAAAACTGCGGGTGTAGCTCAATGGTAGAGCACTTCCTTGCCAAGGAAGATGTCGCGAGTTCGAGTCTCGTCACCCGCTCCACCCCCACTCTTATGTGGGCCATGTGGGCCTATGTTTTTGGTTGAAGTGTGACAGTCGGAGGCATGTCGAAGGCCCAAAATCCAGCTCGCGGGATCTACCGGCGCGGGAACATTTACTGGCTGGCGATGCAGCGGAACGGGAAGCGCGATTTCATCTCGCTGGAAACGTCCGATTTTCCCACGGCGATCATCCGCGCGGGCGAGATGCGAGAGCATCCGGGGCTCCAGCCGGGTTCACCCCTGGAGACGGAAATCGACCGCTTCCTCGCTCACAAGAAGCGCCAGAACGAGTTCACGCGCTTCTCCTCGGAGAGCAAGGGATACCTCCTCAAGGCGTTCGCGAATGCGCAGTGGGTCATTGGCGAGCCGCCGAGTCCGCGATTCTAGGACGCCGGGGATCGGTCGGGGAGCGAACTCTCCGAGAGGAATCGTCTTGAATCTCGATTCTTTGAAGACGGTATGAAGTATAAAACGTGATTGGCCCACAGGTGCGGCGGCGGAGATCGCAGCGCGCATGGACTCAGGAAAAACTGACAATCGAGCTGCGAATGACGGGTTGGGAGAAAATTTCCCGCTCCGGCGTCTCGAAGATCGAAGGCGGCTTTGTCGCCCTGCGAGACTTCCGCCAGCTCTACCTCGCCGCGGCTCTCAGAGTCAGCGTCGAGGACCTGTTTTCGAAAATCGAGCGGGCTGAGGAACTCGACACCGCAGTCACGCGCATGTTGTCGGTGCGCTACTAATTGAACTGAATCTGTCGCGAGCATGTGCTGGGCGGCCACGCGCTGAGACTGAGGCAGAATTGAGCGGTCCTCAATCTCGAATTGACCGAAGCGGCTACGCTGGGAAGGCTGATGCCCCGGCGCACCTCACCACCGCCCGCAAACGGAAAACTCAACCAACTCGGCAACGAGCTGCGGAATCTTCGCGAAGCGGACCGGATGCGTCAAACGGAGCTGGCGGTGAAGCTCCAGAAGGCGGGATGGGACATCGAATTGGCGACGCTCAATCGAATCGAAAGCGGCGCGCGCACGCTCACGGATGTAGAGTTGATGCTCATCCTCAAGGTGCTCGGCAAGCGCCTGGGCGATGGGCAGTCCAAGTGCGCCGATGTTCAGAGCGGGCAAAAGCCAATCTGAGTCGGTGATGAAGTCGAGAGCCATTGGTTGAGCGGAAACAGCCTATCGAAGTCCTCGAACCCAAGCAGTCGCGCAGTTCGCACTCGCGTTTCGATGTGGCCGCGCAGCTCGCCGGAGCGGCGACATCATCCCCGGCTGGCGGTGAGCGAAGTCTTCGATCTCGGCGAGCGCGTCTTCCGGCGGCGACGTGGGGAAGCAAGCGCGAGCGATTTCGAAGTGTTCGCGTGGGAAGGCAGCGCATTTAGCCGAGTTTCCTTCCGCCTCTTCGGGAGCGTGGGTCTTCGCGCGCCTGCCCGTCGGGAGAATGCCGAGTATGGGACTTTTGAGAATTGAGAGACGAGCGAGCTCCGGGTAGGCTCTGCGTTCCTGGATGTCCACGGCTTATCAAACGAAATACTTCGCCCACGAGCTGACGAAGCGCTGCGCATCCGACAGTTTGGAAAAACTCGCGGGCGCGGTGGCGGGCGCGCAGGTGGATCTGAATCCACACCAGGTGGACGCGGCGCTCTTCGCTTTCCGTTCGCCACTCTCGAGGGGAGCCCTGCTGGCGGATGAAGTCGGCCTCGGCAAGACCATTGAGGCCGGATTGGTCCTCTCTCAGAAATGGGCGGAGAGGAAGCGGCGCATTCTCGTCATCGTGCCGGCAAATCTTCGAAAACAGTGGCACCAGGAACTGACCGAGAAGTTTTTCCTTCCCTGCCGCATTCTCGAATCGCGCTCTTACAACGCCGCTTTGAAATCCGGCAGCGTGCGCCCATTTGCTGCCGAAAGCGTCATCATCTGTTCTTACCAATTCGCCCGCAGCAAAGCGACCGACGTGGCCGGCACTCCTTGGGACATTGTCGTCATCGACGAGGCGCACCGCCTTCGGAATGTCTATAAATCGACCAACATCATCGCCAATACGCTGAAGCTTGCTCTCTCAGGGAGGGATAAGCTCCTCCTCACGGCGACGCCTCTTCAAAATTCTCTTCTCGAACTTTTCGGACTCGTCAGCTTCATCGACGATCATGTGTTTGGTGACATCAAGAGTTTTCGCGAGCAGTTCACGAATCTAAGCCAGTCGCAGGTTTTCGAGGGACTGAAAGCCCGCCTAAAGCCCGTGTGTCACCGCACTTTGCGCCGGCAGGTGACGGCTTACATCCCCTACACGCGCCGCCTTCCACTGGTGGAAGAGTTCACGCCGGAAGCAAGCGAGGATCGGCTCTATGAAATGGTCTCCGACTACCTTCGGCGCGAAAACCTGCAGGCGCTACCGTCGGGTCAGCGATCCCTCATGACTTTGGTGCTGCGAAAGCTGCTTGCCTCGTCCACGTTTGCGATCGCAGGCGCATTGGGTTCCATCTCCGCACGGCTTACACGTCAGCTCCAGGCAGCCGAGGCGGCAAGATCGATCGAGGAACCCCTTGATGACGACTACGAAGCGCTCGACGAGACAGCGGAGGAGTGGCCGGAAGAAACTGCGGAAGAAAACCTATCGGTTGAGGATCGCGAGGCGCTGCAAAATGAAATCGCCGACCTTGATCAATTTGCGGCGCTTGCCACCTCCATTGAACATAATGCCAAAGGAAAGGCGCTGCTGAAGGCGCTCGAAGTGGCTTTCATCAAGGCTGTGGAGCTGGGGGCGGCGGAAAAAGCGATCATCTTCACCGAATCCCGGCGGACGCAGGACTATCTGTTACGAGTTTTGACGGACAGCAAATGGCACGAAGGCATTGTCCTTTTCAATGGCTCGAACACGGATGAACGATCGAAAACCATTTACAGCGCATGGCTGGATCGGCATCGCGGCACGGACCGCGTGACTGGCTCGAAGACTGCCGACATGCGCTCGGCTCTTGTCGATTATTTCCGCGAGGAAGGCCGAATCATGATCGCCACCGAAGCGGGTGCGGAAGGCATCAACCTCCAGTTCTGCTCATTGGTGGTGAACTACGACCTCCCTTGGAATCCCCAGCGGGTCGAACAGCGCATCGGCCGCTGTCATCGCTACGGACAAAAGCACGACATGGTGGTTGTCAATTTCCTCAACCGCAAGAACGCCGCCGATCAGCGTGTCTATCAACTGCTTTCCGAAAAGTTTCAACTCTTCGAAGGTGTCTTCGGAGCGAGCGACGAGGTTCTGGGCGCCATCGAATCCGGCGTCGATTTTGAGAAGCGCATCGCCGACATCTATCAGCGCTGCCGCAAGCATGAGGAGATCAAGACTGCCTTCGATCAGCTCCAGTTGGAATTGAGCTTCGAGATTAACGAAACGATGACGCAGGCTCGTCGAAACCTGCTCGAAAATTTCGATGATGAAGTGCGGGAGAAACTGCGCGTGCAGGCGGAAAATTCCCGCGCTGCGCTGAACCGCTACGAAAAGCTGCTCATTCGTGTGACGCAGCATGAGTTGAATGGACACGCCGAGTTTCTTGACGACGCTTCATTCCGGTTGCTTACCGCGCCGTTCCCGGAGAAGAACGGCGAAATTCCACTCGGCCTCTATGAACTGCCGCGTCGATCCGGGGAAGCGCATCTTTACCGGCTCAATCACCCCCTTGCCGAAGCGTTGCTCAACCAGGCGAAGCAGCGCGAACTTCCACTCGCTGAAGTTGCCTTCGACTACACGCACCACGAGGGAAAAGTGACCGCGCTGGAACCATTGATTGGGCAGTCGGGCTGGCTCGGGGCTTCCCTTTTTACCGTCGAGTCCATGGATCAGGCCGAAGACCATGTGCTGCTTGCGGGCATCGCGGATGACGGTGCCATACTCGATGCCGAAACAAGCCGCCGCCTGCTCACGCTGTCCGGGTCTGTGGCCGATTCACCGCTCTCGCTCGTGCCGGGCGAACTTTCCGAGATCATCCAAAAGCAGCAGAGCGCCATCCAGCGCAACATCGCCGAACGCAATGCGTATTTTCTGGAGACGGAAGCCGACAAGCTCGACGGCTGGGCCGACGATCTGAAGCTCGGTCTCGAACGGGAAATCACGCAGTCAAAAGCGGCGCACCCTCTTCGACGCGCAGGACGACGTGGACCGGCAGCGTGAGGAGCTGATTGCCAAAGTGGAAAGCAAGCTGGCCCAGTCGGCCTCTCTTCTGTCACTCTTCACCATCCGCTGGAGCATCGCCTGATCAACTGGCTGCAGACGCTGAATTTTGCATGAAATCCCCGCCGATCACCAGACTCATCATTAAGCGGTTTCGTAGTTTCCCCGCGGCGACGCTCACGTTCGACAACCCACTCTTCATGGTGGGGCGCAACGGCTCTGGAAAAAGCAATCTCTCCGATGTTTTCAGCTTCGTATCCGAGGCGATGTCCTCGCCGCTGCAAGCCGTCTTCGATCGGCGCGGGGGAATCGGCGCCGTGCGCAACCGCAGCTCCGGCCAGAGCTTTCCTCCCAATCTCGGGCTGGCTTTCGAGTTTGGTCCCGTCAACGGCATCGACGGAGGGCGCTTCGCCTTCGAGGTCAAGGCGCTTCCCAATTACGGTTATCGCATCGTCCACGAGCAATGCCTCGTTCGGGAGAAAAGCGGGCAGCGCTGGTGGTTCGATCGGATGCAGAAATGGAAGAGCAATGTGGAAGGCCTCGCTCCTGCACTGGAGCCGTCCGCCCTCGCCCTGCCGCTGGTCGGCGGCGATGAGCGGTTCGCCCCGATCTTCAAGATTCTCGGAGCGATGCGCGTTTACTCGATCGAGCCTTCCAAACTCCGGGAGATGCAGGATCCCGACAGCGGACTTTCGCTCAAATCCGATGGCAGCAACGCCGCGAGCGTTCTCCAGGAGTTGTTGCGCGGCGACGGAGCCGCCGAAACCGAAGCCCAAATCAACGCCATCCTCGAAGCCATCGTTCCCGCCACCAAAGCGGTTTCCCCCAAGAAACATGGCAACAAGCTCTCCATGAGTTTCTCGCAGGAATGGGGCGCAAACAAAAAACTGACCTTCGACGCCTTCAACATGTCCGACGGCACGCTTCGCTCCCTCGGGTTGATCATGGCCGTATTTCAAAAACCGAGCCCGACCATCCTCGTGATCGAGGAACCCGAGTCCACCATCCATCCGGGCGCGCTCGGCGCAGTGCTCGACCTCATCCGCAAAGCCGCGAAAACCATGCAGGTCGTGGTCACCACGCACAGCCCGGAGTTGCTCGATGCGAAATGGATCACCGACACCAATCTGCGCATCGTTTCATGGCAGGAGGGAGCGTCTCACCTGCTGCCGCCGTCCGAAGCGACACGTGAGGCGATGCGGCAGCATCTCATGGGGGCGGGCGAGTTGCTGCGCTCGAACGCGCTTCATGCCGACGAGTTGTTCACCGGCGATGACGATCTGCGAAACGGCGATCTCTTCGAGTCTCTCTCGTGAAGGTTTATCCGATTGTCGAAGGCCACGGCGAAGTCGCGGCTGCGCCTGTGCTGTTGCGGCGGCTTCTGGCCGAAGCCGCTTGTTTTCATGTCGGTGTGGGACGCCCGATCCGCCGCACTCAATCGCAGTTCCGCAGCAAGGAAGGCGTTCAAGCCGCGGTCCGGCTTGCCCGCCTTTACCCCGATTGTGCTGCCGTCGTCATTCTCTTCGATGGGGAAGACGATTGCCCGCAGGAACCCGCGGCTCGGGTCCGCGTCTGGGCCCTGGAGGCTGCCGAGGGAACGCCGTGCGACGTCGTCATCGCCTTTCGCGAATACGAAACCTGGTTCCTGGCTGCGATTGAATCTTTACGTGGCCGCTATGGCATTCGCGAAGATGCCAAGGCCCCGGCCGATCCTGAGTCCAAACGCGACGCAAAGGGGGCTCTCGAAGAGTTCATGCCCGCGGATCGCGCCTACTCCGAAACGGGAGATCAGCCCGCTATGACTGCCACCTTCGACATGGCCTCGACGTACCGGCGCAACCGCTCCTTCCGCAAACTCGTCAAAGTCGTTGGCGAAGTGCTCATTCAACTCCAGCACCCGCTCCCCGCCTGGCCTCCCGCGGCGTGGCTGCCGCAATGACCGTCCACGCATGACCCGCAAACAGAAACTGGAGCTGACCTGGATCGGAAAGGAGAACCGGCCAAAGCTGGAGCCGCGCATCCTGCTCGAAGACCCTGAGAAGTCGTATCACGCGAAACCAACGATCAAGCGATTCCTATCTGAGATCGAGGATCAAGGCGTCGTGTGTATGACCGTCTGGCACTACTCAGACGTAGGAGAGAACCGTGTCGCCGCGGTGGAGGTAAAAGCATTCAACGGAGACGATCCTTTTTCCGCTCCCAAGCCTGAACTTCTGCTCAAGCGCGTGTTGGACCTTGCGACGAGCCCAGGCGACCTCGTCCTCGACTCATTCGGAGGCTCAGGCACGACGGGTGCGGTTGCTCAAAAAATGGGACGACGCTGGATTATGGTAGAGCTAGGCGATCATGCAGATACCCACATCATCCCGCGTTTGAAGAAGGTCATCGATGGCGTTGACGCCGGCGGCATCACTGAGGATATCGGCTGGCAGGGCGGCGGCGGCTTTCGATACTACAACATCGCGCCATCGTTGCTCGAGAAAGACAAGTGGGACAACTGGGTCATCAATCGGCAATACAATGCCGCAATGCTGACCGAAGCATTGTGCAAGCTGGAAGGCTTCACCTACGCGCCGAGCGACGCGATTTACTGGCAGCAGGGCCGCTCGACGGAGCGCGATTTCATTTATGTGACGACTGCCCAGCTCGGCCACGAGCAACTGGCGCAGCTCAACGATGAAGTGGGGCCGGAGCGCACATTGCTCGTGCTCTGCCTGGCCTTTCGCGGCAAGGCGGAGCGCTACGATAGCCTTACCGTGAAGAAGATACCGAAGCAGGTTCTCAGCCGCTGCGAATGGGGCCATGACGACTACAGCCTCGAAGTCGAAAATCTGCCCAAAGCGCCGCCAAAACCGGGCCAGATCGAACTTTTATGAATGACTCACGAAGGCGCGAAGAACGCGAAGGTTTTGAATGTGGAGGAGGTGTCGGCGGTTGTCGTGGACGCTGCTTTTCAACTGCACAAAGACCTTGGTCCCGGATTGCTGGAGACAGTTTATGAAGTGATCCTGGCGCGGATGCTCTCGCAGCGCGGCTTGAGCGTGGAACGGCAGAAGCCGGTCGTCATTGAGTATGCGGGAATCCAATTTGAGGAAGGCTTCCGGGCCGATCTGATCGTCGAGGGGCTCTTGCTGGTCGAACTCAAATCCGTCGAGAACCTGTTGCCTGTGCATGGGAAGCAGGTGCTCACGTATCTGCGGCTGCTCAAGATGCCGCTCGGTCTCCTGATCAACTACGGCGCTCCCACCTTCAAAGAAGGGATCAAGCGAATCGTCAATCATCACACATCCTTCGCGTCTTCGCGCCTTCGCGTGAACCAAAATCCCTCGGAGGACGTTTCATTGTGACTTTGCGCAACCCTGCCGGACCGTGGGTTCAAATCCCACGCAGCATCTTCGCGCTTGACGTAGCGCTACGTCCGGTCGAGGCTGGCGGCAGTAGACCCCCCGCGCCTCTCCACGGAAGCGTAATTCGGGGGGTGTTTTTTTGTCCCGATTGCGCGGGCCGAATTCTTCGAAGGAGCGGTCCATGAAGTTCACGAAGCCCGCTCTCACTTTCGAGCAGCAAGCGGACCGCCTGCTGCAACGGGGCCTAAAGGCGGACCGCGATGCCCTGCTCCAGCGGCTGAAGGCCACGAGCTACTTCCGGCTCTCTTCCTACGCATGGCCATTCTTGGAAGGCGACCACTACCGGGAGAGAACGACTCTGGATGCGGTGTGGCGGCTTTACACATTCGATCATCGGCTTCGAACGCTTTTCATCGACGCAATTGAGAGCATCGAGGTGCAGGTGCGCACCCAACTTGCCTACCACTTTTCCCACACGCATGGTCCCTTCGCGTATCTCGATCCGGGAAATCTCCCAAATTTCGACGAAGAAGAGGACGACTTCAGGAAGTGGAAGGGCAAACTCCTGGGGCAGGTGAAACGCAGTGTCGATCCCAAGGGAGCCGAAACTTTCGCAGTAAGTTTTTCCGAGATCACGGCGACAGCCACGATATTCTCCCGGTTTGGATGATGATCGAGTTGATGGATTTTGGGGCGACGCTCTCATTCTTCCGGGGCGTGAGCATCGGTATCCGCAGAGCCATTGCCGCGACGGTGGGGCAGCCGGAGGAGGTCGTGTTTTCCTGGCTTCTGGGCCTGCACATCATCCGAAACCGCTGCGCCCATCATTCCCGCCTCTGGAACTGGCGCTCGGGAACGAACGTCAAGCGACCGAACAAACGCAAACATCCCGAGTGGTGGCAGCCCGCGATGCCGGGAAATCAGATGGGGATGATGCTTTCGATTTGTTGTTACTGGCTGAACCGGATCTCGCCCGAAAACACCTGGGCCTCACGGGCGATGGCGCTTTTCGAAAGCTATCCGGAAGTCCCGGTGCGCAACATGGGGCTGCCGGACGACTGGCAGAAACATCCGCTTTGGAAACAATGAATCCTCGCGTCAATGCCATCGCCGGCCGCCTGAGCCTCCGCCCACCGCAGCGCGTTCGCTGGAAATCCTCGACCGCATCACCGAAATCGCGCCGCCGCGCAAGGGCAGCGACGTGAAGGCCGCGCTGGATGCGATCCGCAGCGAGTTCGCCAGCGTCACCGATTTCGAGCGGGAGTTTCCGTCGCTCTGCTTCGCGCTGGCGACGGGCGTGGGCAAGACGCGACTGATGGGTGCCTTCATCGCCTATCTCCACCTGGCGCACGGTCTAAACAATTTCTTCGTCCTCGCGCCAAACTTGACGATCTACAACAAGCTCATCATCGACTTCACGCCGAACACGGCGAAGTATGTCTTCAAAGGAATTGCCGAGTTTGCCATCGACCCGCCGGAAATCATCACGGGCGACAACTACGAGGGCAAAGCGGGTTCGCTTTTCGATCAGGTGCTGCGCTGCAAGGTAAACATCTTCAACATCTCCAAGATCAACTCCGAGGTGCGCGGCGGGAAGTCTCCCAAGATCAAGCGGATGGCCGAATACATCGGCGAAAGTTATTTCGAGTATCTCGCGGGTTTGAGCGACCTCGTGCTGCTCATGGATGAGTCGCACCGCTACCGGGCGTCTGCCGGCGTGCGGGCGATCAATGAGCTGAAGCCGGTGCTCGGGCTGGAGCTGACGGCGACGCCTTTCGTGGAAGGCCCGCGTGGGCAGGTGCCCTTCAATAACATTATCTACGATTATGCGCTGGGTCGGGCGATGGCCGATGGCTTTGTGAAGGAGCCCGCCGTGGTGACGCGGAAGAATTTCAACCCCGCCGGCATGTCGCCCGACGAAATCGAGCGTCTCAAGCTGGAAGACGGCGTGCGCCTGCACGAACAGGTGAAAGTGCAGCTCGAAACCTACGCCCGCGAAACGGAGCAGCAGATTGTGAAGCCGTTCGTACTGGTGATCGCGCGCGACATCACGCACGCCGCGCAGCTTCTCGCGCTGATTCAGTCGGAGGGCTTTTTCGAGGGACGCTATAAGGAGCGCGTGATCCAAGTGGACTCCAGCAAGTCGGGCGCGGAGGAAGACAAGATGGTCGAGCGTCTGCTGAAAGTGGAGCACGCCGACGAGCCCACGGAGATCGTGATCCACGTGAACATGCTCAAGGAAGGCTGGGACGTGACGAATCTCTACACCATCGTCCCGCTGCGCGCGGCGAACGCCCGCATTCTCATCGAGCAATCCATCGGTCGCGGCCTGCGCCTGCCTTACGGCAAGCGGACCGGCGTCGCCGCCGTGGATCGGTTGAACATCATCGCGCACGATCGCTTTCAAGAAATCATCGAGGACGCGAAGAAGTCGGATTCACCGGTGCGGATTCAGACCGAAGTGCTCGATCCCGAGCAGCTTGCGCAGAAAACGGTAACCGTCGTTTCGCAGACGCAGCTCGCCGCGCAACTCGGCATCCAGCCTGCGCAGACAACCTCCAGCACGCAGATGGCCACGACGAACGTGACACCCGCTTTCACCCAGCCCGAAGAACAGAAGATCGCGCAACTCACTTATCAGATGATCCGCAAGCTGGAGAACCAGCCGCAAACGCTCCCGAGCCTCACCCTGCTCAACACCCCGGCGATGCAGTCGGCCATTGTGCAGGAGGTGGCCGCGCAATACCGGCCGTCGCAGCTCGAAATGGAGGCGGTGACGAAGCCGCCGGACATCGCCGCCATTGTGGCGAAGACTTCGGCACTGGTGACGTTGCAGACGATTGATATTCCCCGCATCCTGGTGGTGCCGCGCGGCGAAACCAAGTCCGGCTTCAAGCCATTCACACTCGATCTCAAAACGCTGCATTACCCGCCGGTCGAAGATGAACTCTGGGCGCAATATCTGCGGACCAGCCAGCATGAAGTCCTGACACTTGGCCGTGGCGGCATCGGGGAATCGCGGTTTGAAGACTATGTGGTCAGCGGCCTCGTGGACTTCGACGACATTTCCTACGACGCCCATGCCGATCTCCTTTACGAGCTGGCCGGCCAGGCCGTCGCCCACTTCCGTGAATACTTGACCGAGGAAGACACCCGCAAGGTGCTGCGCAACTATCAGCGCGACATCGCGAAGTTCATCCACACGCAAATGCAGGCCCACTACTGGGAGGAAGCCGAAGGCGTGGATGTGAAGATCAGCAAAGGCTTCACCGACCTGAAACCGAGCGCCTACAACGCCGCCGCCGGTGAGCCACCGCTCGACTTCCGCACACCGCCTTCCGACAAGAGCAACATGGCGAAGTATCTCTTCGGCGGCTTCGCGAAGTGCCTCTATGCGGTGCAGAAATTTCAGTCCGACGCGGAGCGAAAGCTTGCCCTGATTTTAGAGCGCGAAGCGACCAAGTGGTTCAAGCCGGCGAAAGGCCAATTTCAGATTTACTACAAGTCAGGAGCCGATCACCCCGAGTATCAGCCCGACTTCGTAGCCGAAACAGCTGACGTCATTTACATGCTGGAGCCGAAGGCCCGGAACGAGCTAATTAGGAGAAAAGCGTCTCAGTCGCTTTTAGCGCCGATAGATTCGGTTCGCAGCGATCCAACGTGTCGATAGGCGTTCATGACCACGCCGGAGGACAGGGCCTTGGTGCTGACAAGAGCAAGTTCGCGCGCGTCAGCCTTGTCCGAAAAGAAGCGTTTGCCCTGGCCCAGCAAGACTGGGTAAACGAGCAGCAGAATCTCGTCGGCCAGCCCCTGCTCGAGCAGCACGGACGTCAGGCTCGAACTTCCCCAGACGATCAGGTCGGGGCCGTCCTTTGACTTGATGCCGCGAATACCCTCCACAATGTCGGCGCCGAGATTCTCAACCGGCCCCCATCCGAGACTTTCCGGCCTGTGGGTCGCGACATATTTCGTCGCGGCGTTCAGATTTTTTGCTATCGGACTGTTCTCGGCCTTCGGCCAGTAGCTCGCGAAGATATCGTAGGTGCGCCTGCCAAGCAGCAGATCGAAGGTCTTGCCCTGTGCCTCGGCGACGGCCTCTGCCCCAGCGGCGCTTCGATACGGGACCGTCCATCCGCCATGCGCATAGTCGCCATCTTCGTTCCGTCCGCCGGGTGCCTGGATCACGCCGTCAAGCGAGAGATGTTCGATGATCCTGAGCTTTCTCATTTTGAGTTTCCTGCGGTGGGTTGTCTAAGGGCCCTCGCTTCCTCGATACTCGTCGTGGCGGCGCCACCACACGTAGGGTTCGGATTGTGGCCAGCTTTCCGGGGAATCCTCCCACGTTTCCTGCCGCCCGAGCGGGGTCCAGTCGAGCAGCGTAAAGTTTGTCAGCACAGCTTCGAGCGCACGATTCGAGGTGAAGTAGCAATGAAACACTTCGCCGCCGAGCCGCAGAAACGTGCTGAGGCCGAACATTTCCTCCCCGTCGATCGCCGCGCCGAAGTCGCGGTTGAACTCCGTGCCCGCCGAGGAGACCCACGGCACATCCCAACCCATGCGCCGCTGGTAGGCTTCGAGCTTCGCGATCGGTGCGATGGAAACGAGCGCGAGCGAGGTATCGCGCGCGTGCAGGTGGGCGAGCGGTCCAAGGTGATCCACGACCATCGAACATCCCGGACATCCCGCATCGGGCCAGCCGTGCGCGCCGGGGCCGAACATGAAGTGATAGATGATGAGCTGCCGCCGTCCCTCGAAAAGATCGAGCAGACGCACTTTTCCATCCGGTGCGTCGAAGGTGTAATCCTTTTCGATACGGACCATCGGCAGGCGGCGGCGTTCGGCGGCGAGCCCGTCGCCGGCACGGGTGTGAGCTTTCTCTCTTACGAGCAATGCGTCGCGGGCGCGTTGCCATTCGGCGCGCGAGACGATGGGCGGATGGCTGGGCAGTTCGCTATAGGTCGGTGTGGTGGTCATCGGGTTTTTTCTCGGTTGAATTCAGATGTTGGCGCTTTCGCACTTTCGCGAGCGCGAGAGCTGTCAATCCTCCGGTCGTCACTGCGCCGGCCACGGTCAGCGCGAGGGTGGTGAGACAGAGCGGGCACATCGTCGAGGGAATGGACTACCTAAGTTCGACGAACGAGGACGGGCGAATCGGACACATTTTGAGATCAACTTTCTGTCGGAAACGCGCAGAGGCCAGCACTTCGACGCTGCCGTCAGTTTTCTCCAAAGACGCGGCGGCGCAGGAGTCGCAGGTCGAGGGGCATGAGCAGGATCAGCATGGCGAGACTGAGGGCAGGGGCGGCAAGGAGATGGGTGGTGAGGCGGTCCTCCAGCAGCATCCAGCGCAGGGCCTCGGCGAGGTGGTGGAGCGGGTTGATCTGGACCAGCGTCGCCAGCCACGGGAGGTCGGGGAGCGGGAAATACGTGCTGCTCGCGAAGCCGATGGGCAGGATGACGAGGAAGAAGGGCAGCCCCATGTGGTCGATGGTCGGGATGGTGGCGGTGAAGAACAGCCCGACCGCCGAGAACGCCATCGCGGCCAGGAAAACGACGGGCAGCGCGAGCGGAATCCAAGTCCAATGGAGTTCGAGCGCACCGGCGACATCGAACCCGAGGAGGACGAGGCAGACGATGACCGCGTAGGCGGTGGCGAGCGTGGCCGACCAGAGAATTTCGCCCCAGATGACGTGTTCGAGGCGCACCTGGGTGGTGAGCTGGCCCTCCCAGCATTTCTGGAAATGCATGCGCATAAACGCCGAGTAAAGCGACTGAAAGAACGACGTCATGAACGCGGTGTAGGCCAGGATGCCCGGCGCGAGATAGGTGAGGTAAGTCACCGAACGACCGCCCCACGAGAGCGCGGCGATCTGGCCGCCGAGGCCGACGCCAAAGGCGAGCAGCATGATGAGCGGCTCGCAGATGGGCGGGACGGCGGCGGTGTGCCAGTTGCGGAGATGGACGCGCAGATGACGGGCCATCACGGCGCGGCTCTGCCACTGGAGCGCGGGGCGGAATTGCGCGGCGGTCATCGCGGTGTTTCCTCGTTCATGGTGGTAAAAAGATCGTCGAGCGTGGGCGGGCGAACTTCGTAGCGCAGCTCGGGAAAGGCCGCGACGAAGGCCGCGAGGCCGGGTGCGTCCAGCGCGATATGCCAACTGGCCAGAACCGTGGAGGGGCGGGCGCCGCGCGCCGCCAGCCAGACGCG